>NZ_JBHXML010000078.1:0-48181 GCF_042720345.1 Kitasatospora sp. NPDC058478
CCCGGAGAGCACTCTCCGGGTGGGCCGCCGCCGTTCGTTCCGGACGGGGTGGAGCCGCGGAACCGGGCCGGACGGGGGTTTGGCCGCCCCGGCCCCGCGTCCGGCGTCAGGAGTCGCGTCGAACAGCCTCGACGCGACGGCGCCGGAGCACCATGCCGGCCCAGCCGACGCTGATCGCGGCGGCGCCGGCCAGCAGCAGCGGGCCGGTGGCCGACGTGCCGACGGCCGCGGCGGCGGTCGGGATCACGGCGCCGGCCGGGGAGTTGGGGTCGCCGCCGTGGCCGTGGTGGGCGACCGTGGACTTGGGTGCGTCGGCCGCGATCTGCGCGTCGCTGGGCGCGGCCGGGGCCTGCGCGGTGAGCGCCGAAACGGCCGGGGCACCGGCCGCGGTGGCCGCGCCGAAGTCGACGTCGGAGCAGCTGTAGAACGCCTCCGGGCTGTCGCTGCGCTGCCAGACCGTGTACAGCAGCTGGCGGCCGGTGCGCTGCGGCAGGGTGCCGGCGTAGGTGTAGAAGCCGTTGGTGGCGGTGCGGTCGACCTGTACCTGGGCGACCGGCGTCGGGTCGAGGTCCGACCACTTCAGCGGCTTGGTGGGGTCGTAGCCCGGCTTGGTGATGTAGACGGTCTGGGTGCCCACGTGGGGCGCGGTGGTGCGGAACTGGAAGGTGAAGGCGCCCGCCTTGACCGCGGTGGCCGGCCAGTCGGTGCGCGGCCAGTCCAGGGCCTGGTACTTGTCGCGGTTGGCCGAGCAGAGCTTGCCGTCCGGGATCAGGGCCTGGTGGTTGCCGGCCGCGTTGGCGATGTTGACCTCGTTCCAGTCGTACAGCGGCTGGGTGCCGCTCGCGGCGACGAGGTCCTTGCAGATCTGGGACACCGGGTGCTCGGGGCCCTCGGCGTAGCAGGCGGCGACCCGGCTGACCGGGTTGGTCATGGTGCCGTGGGCGCTGGCGGTGCCTGCGGTGGAAACGGCCACCGCGAGGGCCGCGGCGCCGACCGCGCCGACGGACAGGGCACTTCGCTTGATGGACATGGGGTGGGGACTCCTTGACCGTCGTTCCGGGCGGGTGTGGGGGGAGCGGACACGCCTGCCCGTTCGGGGGCCGCCGGCCCGGACCGCGGACCCCTGGCCAGAGCGTATGATTGGTCTGGACCAGCTGGCAATAGTCGTGCGTGCCACGCTTCCTGACGGACTGTAGGCCCCCGAACAGGGCAAAGGCCCGACGGAACGGCCGGGTTAGGCGTTCCATCGGGCCCGCTTAAGGCTCCGGAAAGGTCGTCGGACGGCCGTTCGGGCGGTCAGGCCGCCGTCGGCCGCAGGCCGGTCACAGGAACGCCTTCCCCTCGCCCCGGTACGTCGGGACGGTCCGGACGATCCGGTCGCCCTCGATCAGGTGCAGTTCGGCGAAGCGCTCGCACAGTTCGCCCGCCTTGGCGTGCCGGAACCAGACCCGGTCGCCGATCAGCAGGTCGTCCGCGGCCGCGCCGAGCAGCGGGGTCTGCACCTCCCCGGCGCCCTCCATCGGGTCGTAGCGCAGCCCCTGCGGCAGGTACGGCACCGGTGAGCGGTCCGGGCCGGCCGCGCCGGAGGCGGGGTAGCCGCCGCCGAGCACCGTCACCACGCCGACGCCGGGGCGGCGCACCACCGGCTGGCCGAACAGCGCGGCCGGACGGCCTTGGAACGAGCGGTAGTTGTCGAACAGCCGGGGCAGGTAGAGCCCGGAGCCCGCCGCGACCTCGGTGACCGCGCGCTCGGCCACGGTGGACTCCACGCTGCCGGTGCCGCCGCCGTTGACGAACTCCAGCTCGGCCACCCGCCGCAGCCGCCGGACCACGGCCGCCCGCCGCTCGGCCAGTTCGGTCCTGGCCCTGGCCTGCATCAGCCGGATCAGCTGCGAACGCAGCGGCCGGCCGGGCACCTGGTCGCCCACCCCGGCGACGTGCCCCTCGTAGGCCATCAGGCCGACCACCCGGAAGCCCCGGCGGTGCTGGACGAGTTCGGCGAAGGCGCCGAGGTCCTCGGGGGTGCGCAGCGGGGAGCGCCGGGCGCCCACCCGGACCCGCCCGCCGAGCAGGTGCAGCGCGGTGTCCAGCTCCAGGCAGACCCGCACCTCGGCGTCGCCGCCGCGGGCCTTGTCGATCAGGTCCAGCTGGGCGGGGTCGTCGAGGACGACGGTGACCTCGTTGGTGAGCGCCGGATCGGCGGTCAGCTCGGTGTACCCGGACCGGTCGGCGGAGGGGTAGGCGAGCAGGACGTCGCGCACGCCGGTGCGGGCCAGCCAGAGCGACTCGTCGAGGGTGTAGCTCATCACCCCGGCGAAGCCGTCCACGGCCAGCGCGCGGTCCAGCAGCGCCCGGCAGCGTACCGACTTGCTGGCCACCCGGACCGGCTTGCCGGCGGCCCGGCGCACCAGGTCGGCGGCGTTGGTGTCGAAGGCGGCGAGGTCGACGACGGCCACCGGCCCGTCCAGGTGCGCGGTGGCCCGGTCGTACCGGAGGCGGTCGGAGACCGGGGTGGGGGCGGTCGCGGGTGCGTCGAGGATCACCATGGGCGCAGGGTGCCACACCGCACTACCGGTGGGTAGGCCCCGCGTGCAGGGAAATGGGGCGGCTCGCGCGCGGTGGCATAGGGTCGGGCGGGTGGACCGCAAAGACTTCTCCAACCCGGCGTTCGTCGGCAAGGGCATCCCGAACCCCGGCTTCTCCGACGACGACGGCACCGCCGACCCGGCGCTCGCCGAGGCCCTCGCCCGCTGGTCGCAGGACCGCGCGGCCGAGCCGGAGGTGCTGGCGGCGCTGACCCCCACCCGGCTGATGGTCCCGATCGTCGCGATCCTCGGCGAGGTCGAGGTGGACGCGCACGGGCACAAGCACGAGAAGACCAGCGACATGGCCGTCCCGGTGCTGGAGGCCCCGGACGGGCGCCGCGCGCTGCCGGCCTTCACCTCGCTCGACTCGCTCGCCCGCTGGCGTGCCGACGCCCGCCCGGCGCCGACGGCGGCCCCGCAGGCCGCGATGGTCGCCTTCTCCGAGCGCGCCGACACCCTGCTGGTCGACCCGGCCGGGCCGGTGCCGTTCCAGCTGAGCGGTGCCCGGCTGCGGGCGCTCGCGGAGAACCGCCCGTTCCTGCCGCCGGCCCGGGACCCGGAGGTGCGCGAGGCGGTCCGCGGGCTGCTGGCGGCCGAGCCGCAGGTGCTCACCGGGCTGCTGGCGGCCTCGGAGGGTTCGGACGGGGTGCTCGCGGTGGTGTTCGACCCGGCGCTGGACCAGGACGGGCTGCAGGCGGCCGTGCAGCGGGTCGGGCGGGCGGTGGCCGCCGACCCGGTGCTGCGGGTGCGGCTGGACCGGGGGCTGGACCTCGCGGTGCTGCCGGCGAGCGCGGAGCTGCCGGGGGAGCCGCTCTACCAGCGGTAGGAAGCGGTGGGGAGCCGTAGGAAGTGCGTCGGGGGCGGTGCGTCGCGTGACGTACCGCCCCCGAGTCGCGTCCGGGTCAGGAGTAGACCGGCCCGGTGAACTTCTCGCCCGGGCCCGTGCCCGGCGCGTCCGGGACGATGGAGGCCTCGCGGAAGGCCAGCTGCAGCGAGCGCAGGCCGTCCCGCAGCGGCGCCGCGTGGAAGTTGCTGATCTCCGGGGCGCCGGCGGTGACGAGCCCGGCCAGCGCGGTGATCAGCTTGCGGGCCTCGTCGAGGTCCTTGTCCTTCTCCCCGCCCTCGGCCAGGCCGCACTTGACCGCGGCGGCGCTCATCAGGTGCACCGCGACGGTGGTGATCACCTCGACGGCCGGGACCTCGGCGATGTCCCGGGTGAGGTCGTCGAAGCCGATCGCGTCGTCGTCCGCGCCGGGGGTCTTGGTGGGCTCGCTGCTCAAGGGGGGCTCGTTCCGTCGTGCCGGTGTCAGTACCCCTGGAGCGTACAAGGGCCCTTCCGGAGGCGGACAAAGGTGGTGAGGTGGGGCGGAATAGCGTTCGACTCCGCAGCGCTGTATGCTTCGAGACTGACCGGCCGGGATCCCGTATGGGCACCTGGCCAGCAAGAGGAGGCTCCACCCAGGAGGCCCGAGAGGGCAACCGCGAAAGTCTCCCACCTGGTCGACCTCAGGGTCGACGGGTCCCGGTCCGCGACGGGCGCCACGGCGCCGAGTCGCAGCAGCGCTCCTCACCAGGGTGTTGCCCCCGGATTGTGTGGAGCCCCGCTTGTACCGAGCGGGGCTTTTTTCGTGTCGCGGTGCACACGGTGCCGAACAGGTGCCGGGCAGCGCAGCACGAATGAAGCCCCGCCCAGTGGTCGAGTCCACTACGTGCGTCCGCCGTCCGACGGCCGCATCGCAGAAGGTGCAACCGAGGAGGCCCCATCAGCACCGAGCCCCGCATCAACGACCGGATTCGCGTCCCGGAGGTGCGACTCGTCGGTCCCAGCGGCGAGCAGGTCGGCATCGTGCCGCTTGCCAAGGCGCTGGAGCTCGCGCAGGAGTACGACCTTGACCTGGTCGAGGTCGCGGCGACCGCCCGGCCGCCGGTGTGCAAGCTCATGGACTACGGCAAGTTCAAGTACGAGTCGGCCATGAAGGCCCGTGAGGCGCGCAAGAACCAGGCGCACACGGTCATCAAGGAGATGAAGCTCCGGCCGAAGATCGACCCGCACGACTATGACACCAAGAAGGGTCACGTCGTCCGGTTCCTCAAGCAGGGCGACAAGGTCAAGATCACGATCATGTTCCGTGGTCGTGAGCAGTCCCGCCCCGAGCTGGGCTTCCGCCTGCTGCAGCGGCTCGCCGACGACGTCCAGGACCTGGGCTTCATCGAGTCGTCGCCGAAGCAGGACGGCCGAAACATGATCATGGTTCTTGGCCCGCACAAGAAGAAGACCGAGGCGATGGCCGAGGCCCGCGCCCTCGCCGACGCCCGCAAGGCCGAGCGTCAGGGCCGTACCCCCGGCTCCGACGCCGCTGCGGACGACGACCTGCTGGACGACGACCTGCTGGTCGACGACGAGGTCGCCGATGACGAGGTCGCCGACGACGAGGCGACCGAGGCGGCCGAGGCACAGGACGCCCCGGCCGAGGCGCCGGCCGTCGAGGCCGACGCTCCGGTCGAGCAGCCGGCCGCCTCCCAGGGCGCCTGAGCCTTCACCGGCCAGGGCGGCCCGGGAGACCGGCCCCAAGGTGACGGGGCGCCCCGCCCGGTCACACAGATCCATCCAGTTCACGCCCGCGTGGCGCAGGCCGCGCGGGCGCGGACGGGACCGACGAGGAGATACGGCGAAATGCCGAAGCAGAAGACGCACAGTGGCGCCAGCAAGCGCTTCAAGATCAGTGGCTCTGGCAAGGTGCTCCGCGAGCGCGCCGGCCGTCGCCACCTCCTGGAGCACAAGCCCTCGACGCTGACCCGCAAGCTGGCCGGGACCGTCGAGCTGGCCCCCGCTGACGCCAAGAAGATCAAGAAGCTTCTCGGCAAGTGATCGCCCTCCCGCCCGGCGCGAGCCGTGAGCGGGGCAGCTGATCCTTCCCGACCCATTCGAATGACGGACCACGTGAAGTAGTCCGTGGTCCAACCCAAGGAGTAATCAAGTGGCACGCGTCAAGCGGGCAGTCAACGCCCACAAGAAGCGCCGGGTCATCCTGGAGCGCGCCAGCGGCTACCGTGGCCAGCGCTCGCGCCTGTACCGCAAGGCCAAGGAGCAGGTCACCCACTCGCTGGTCTACAACTTCAACGACCGCAAGAAGCGCAAGGGCGACTTCCGTCAGCTGTGGATCCAGCGCATCAACGCTGCGGCCCGTGCCAACGGCATCACCTACAACCGCTTCGTGCAGGGCCTGAAGGCCGCCAGCGTCGAGATCGACCGCAAGATGCTGGCCGACCTGGCCGTCAACGACCCGGGCGCGTTCGCGTCGCTGGTCGAGGTCGCCCAGAAGGCGCTGCCGGCCGACGTGAACGCCCCCAAGGCTGCCGCCGACGCCGCCTGATCTTCCGAGATCAGTTGAGCTCTGACCGGACCCGCAGGCTCCCTGCGGGTCCGGTTCTGCGTTTCCCCGGATCTTCAGCGCCGCCCGCCACAGAGAACGAGACCATGCCGAGCACCGACACCCCCCTGCTCACCTCCCTGCGCTCGCCGCGCGTCGTCGCCGCCCGCCGGCTCGCCAAGCGGAACCAGCGCACCAAGGAACGCCGCTTCCTGGTCGAGGGCCCGCAGGCCGTCCGGGAGGCCGTCGCCTTCGGCCAGCTGCCGGACTCGGCCGAGCACGCCGTGGTCGAGGTGTACGTGACCCCGGAGGCCGCCGAGCGGCACGCCGCCCTCGTCGAGGCGACGCTGGCCGAGGGGCTGCCGGTGCTGACCGCCACCGACGAGGTGATCGCCGACATCTGCGACACGGTGACCCCGCAGGGCATCGTGGCGCTCTGCCGCTTCATCGACACGCCGTTCGCCGAGGTGCTCAAGGCCCGCCCCAAGCTCGTCGCGGTCCTCGCCCACGTCCGCGACCCCGGCAACGCCGGCACCGTGCTGCGCACCGCCGACGCGGCCGGCGCGGACGCCGTGGTGCTCACCGACGCCTCGGTGGACCTGTACAACCCGAAGGCCGTCCGGGCCTCCGTCGGCAGCCTGTTCCACCTGCCGGTGGCGGTCGGCGTGCCGGTCGAGGAGGCGGTCGCGCAGCTGCGCGCGGCCGGGGTCCGGGTGCTCGCCGCGGACGGCGCGGGGGAGCGCGACCTGGACCAGGAGCTCGACGAGGGCACCCTGGGCGCGCCCGGCGCGTGGGTGTTCGGCAACGAGGCCTGGGGGCTCCCGGAGGAGACCCGCGCGCTGGCCGACGAGGTCGTGCGCGTCCCGATCCACGGGCACGCCGAGAGCCTCAACCTGGCCACCGCCGCGGCCGTCTGCCTGTACGCCTCGGCCCGGGCGCAGCGCTCGCCCGGCGGCTGCCGCTCGAACGCCTGACCCGCACGCTCCAGCCGCCACCGGCCGAGGGCCTACTACAGGGGGCTGCGAGGCGCTAGGGTCTGCCTCTGTGGGGGGAACGGCACGGTGGGTAATCGGGGAGGACACCCATGGTCGGCAGCGGGCCAGAGCTAGACCCGGACGACCTACCGGACGGCCTGGTGGTCGCCGATGCGCTGGGCCGGGTGGTCTGCTTCAACCGGGCCGCGGCCCGGCTCACCGGCCTGCCCCCGGAGGCCGCGCTCGGTAGCGGGCTGGAGGACGTCCTCCCGCTGGAGGACCTGGACGGCCGCCGCTGGTGGCAGCTGACCGACCCGTACGGCGGCCTGGCCACCCGCACCGGCCAGCCGGAGCGCAACCTGCTGCTGCCCGGCGGCCGCGAGGTGCTGGTCTCCGCCCGGTACGTCCGGGACGTGCCGCTGGGGCCGCCGCAGCGGGTGGTGGTCGCGCTGCGCGGCACCGAGGCCCGGCGCCGCACCGAGCGCAGCCACGCCGAGCTGATCGCCACCGTCGCCCACGAGCTGCGCTCGCCGCTCACCAGCGTCAAGGGCTTCACGGCGACGCTGCTGGCCAAGTGGGAGCGGTTCACCGACGGGCAGAAGCGGCTGATGCTGGAGACGGTGGACGCCGACGCCGACCGGGTCACCCGGCTGATCGCCGAGCTGCTGGACATCTCCCGGATCGATGCCGGCCGGCTGGAGCTGCGCAAGCAGGTGGTCGACCTGGCCGCCGCGGTGCGCCGGCACGTCGAGCGCAAGGTCGCCACCGGCATCCCCGAGGAGCGCTTCGACGTCCGGATCAGCGAGTCGCTGACCGTCCTGTGGGCCGACCCGGACAAGGTCGACCAGGTGCTGGCCAACCTGCTGGAAAACGCGGTGCGCCACGGCGAGGGAACTGTCACGATCGAGGTGGCACCGGCCAAGGAGGTCGTCGAGGCGCCCCTCTGGGAGCGCTCGGGCACCCCTCCCCGCATCGTGGAAGGAACCGCGGTCACCGTGAGCGACGAAGGAAGCGGCATCCCCGAGGAGTCGATGCCGCGCGTCTTCACCCGCTTCTGGCGCGGTTCCAAGCGCGGCGGCACCGGCCTGGGCCTGTACATCGTCAAGGGCATCGTGGAGGCCCACGGCGGCTCGATCCGGGTCGACCGGGCCCCCTGCGGCGGCGCCCGGTTCCGATTTGTCCTGCCCGCCAGCGTTCCGGACTTCATGCTCTGAAGGAGCATGAACGACAAGCAGGGCATGCTCTGAAGGAGCTCTGAAGGAGCATGAACGCATGCTCCGGGGTCCCGCTGGACGGGCTTCCAGGCAGCCGCGCTACGCGCTGCGACTACACTCGACCTTTGGCGTTGTGGTACGCCCTGTGCGGCTGAGCCGCGGACATCCCTCTTCCCCGTCGTACGGAGAACGGCTGCCCGTGCCCCGGCCACACCGGGCGTACCGCAGAGGCAGCCACCCTTACCTGAGCACGGACGAGCAGGAGCACGGGAAGATAGAGATGTCGGCACCCAACAAGTCGTACGACCCGGTCGAGGTCGAGGCCCTCAAGCCCGAGGTGGTGGAGCAGGCGCGGGACGAGGCCGTCGCCGCCTTCGCCGCCGCCAGCACGCTCGACGAGCTGAAGGAGGCCAAGGTCGCCCACACCGGCGACCGTTCCGCGCTCTCCCTCGCCAACCGCGAGATCGGCGCCCTGCCCCCGCACGCCAAGGCCGCCGCCGGCAAGCTGATCGGCCAGGCCCGCGGCGCCGTCAACAAGGCCCTCGCCAAGCGGCAGGCCGAGCTGGAGGCGGAGCGCGACGCCCGCGTGCTGGTCGAGGAGGCGGTGGACGTCACGCTGCCGTACGACCGCGCCCCGCGCGGCGCCCGGCACCCGCTGACCACCCTGGCCGAGCGCATCGAGGACACCTTCGTCGCGATGGGCTACCAGGTCGCCGAGGGCCCCGAGGCCGAGGCCGAGTGGCTGAACTTCGACGCCCTCAACCTGGGCCCGGACCACCCGGCCCGCTCGATGCAGGACACCTTCTTCGTGCAGGCCCCGGACGGCTCCGCCGACTCCGGCGTGGTGATGCGCACCCAGACCTCCCCGGTCCAGGCCCGCACCCTGCTCGACCGCGAGCCCCCGGTCTACGTGGTCTGCCCCGGCCGCGTCTACCGCACCGACGAGCTGGACGCCACGCACACCCCGGTGTTCCGCCAGGTCGAGGGCCTCGCGGTGGACGAGGGCATCACCTTCGCCGACCTCAAGGGCACCATCGAGGTGCTGGTCGAGAAGCTGATCGGCGGCGGCCTGGAGCTGCGCTGGCGCCCCTCGTACTTCCCGTTCACCGAGCCGAGCGCCGAGATCGACCTGCAGTGCTTCGTGTGCCGCGGCGAGAGCGTCGGCAACCCGGACCGCCCCTGCCGGACCTGCTCCTCCGAGGGCTGGATCGAGCTCGGCGGCTGCGGCGTGGTCAACCCGCGCGTGCTGGTCTCCTGCGGCGTCGACCCCAACCGCTACAGCGGGTTCGCCTTCGGCCTGGGCCTGGAGCGGATCCTGATGAATCGTCACAACGTCGCCGACATGCGCGACATGGTCGAGGGTGACGTGCGCTTCACCCTCCCGTTCGGGATGGAGATCTGATGCGCGTCCCGCTTTCCTGGCTGCGTGAGTACGTCGACCTGCCGGCCGGCGAGACCGGCCGTGACGTGGCGGAGCGCCTGGTCAGGGCCGGCCTGGAGGTCGAGACCGTCGAGCAGCTCGGCGGCGACCTCAAGGGCCCGCTGGTGGTCGGCGAGGTGCTCTCCATCGAGCAGCTGACCGGCTTCAAGAAGCCGATCCGGCACTGCCTCGTCAACGTCGGCGACGCCAACGGCACCGGCGAGCCGCAGGAGATCGTCTGCGGCGCCACCAACTTCGCCGTCGGCGACAAGGTCGTCGTGGTGCTCCCGGGCGCCGTGCTGCCCGGTCCCTTCCCGATCGCGGCCCGCCAGACCTACGGCCGCACCTCGGCCGGCATGATCTGCTCGGCCCGCGAGCTCGGCATGGGCGACGACCACGACGGCATCATCGTGCTCCCGCCGGAGTTCGAGCCCGGCACCGACGCGATCGAGCTGCTCCAGCTGGTCGACGAGGTGCTGGACATCGCCGTCACCCCGGACCGCGGCTACTGCCTGTCCCTGCGCGGCGTCGCCCGCGAGGCCGCCGCCGCGTACGGGCTGCCGCTGGCCGACCCGGCGCTGCTCGACGTGCCGCCGGCCAACTCCTTCGGCTACCTGGTCAAGGTCAACGACCCGGCCGGCTGCGACCGCTTCGTGGCCCGCACGGTCGTCGGCATCGACCCGACCGCCAAGTCCCCGATCTGGCTGCAGCGCCGCCTCCAGAAGGCCGGCATCCGCCCGATCTCGCTGACCGTCGACATCACCAACTACGTGATGCTGGAGGTCGGCCAGCCGCTGCACGCCTACGACAAGCAGCGCGTGAGCGGCCCGATCACGGTCCGCCGGGCGGAGCAGGGCGAGAGCCTGACCACCCTCGACGGCGTGCAGCGCAAGCTCTCCGCCGAGGACCTGCTGATCTGCGACAACAGCGGCCCGATCGGCCTGGCCGGTGTCATGGGCGGCGCCTCCACCGAGATCCTCGACCCGGCCGCCGGCCCGGGCACCACCGAGGTGATCATCGAGGCGGCGCACTTCGAGCCGGTCGCCATCGCCCGCGCCGCCAAGCGGCACAAGCTGCCCTCCGAGGCGTCCAAGCGCTTCGAGCGCGGCGTCGACCCGGAGGCCGCCCGCGCCGCCGCCCAGCGCGCCGTCGACCTGCTGGTCCTGATCGCCGGCGGCACCGCCGAGGCCGGGGTCACCGACATCGCCGCCCCGCACCCGGTGCGCACCATCACCATCTCCGCCGACCTGCCCGACCGGGTCGCCGGCACCGCGTACGGCCGCGAGACCGTGACCCGGCGCCTGCAGGAGATCGGCTGCTCGGTCGCCGGCGCCGACGTCCTGGAGGTCACCCCGCCGACCTGGCGCCCCGACCTCACCGACCCGTACGACCTCGCGGAGGAGGTCATCCGGCTGGAGGGCTACGACAACGTCCCCGCCCGGATGCCCAACGTGCCCCCGGGCAAGGGCCTGACCGAGGCCCAGCGCGTCCACCGCCGGATCGGCGTCGCGCTGGCCGGGGCCGGCTACGTCGAGGTCAACAACTACCCGTTCCTCGGCGAGAGCGCCTTCGAGGCGCTCGGCCTGGAGCCGGACGACCGGCGCCGGCGCACCGTCAAGCTGGTCAACCCGCTCAACGACGAGGAGCCGGCGCTGCGCACCACGCTGCTGCCGGGCCTGCTCGGCTCGCTGCGGCGCAACGTCGGCCGCGGCAACACCGACCTGGCGATCTACGAGACCGGCACCGTCTTCCTGCCCAAGGACGAGCTGTCCGTGGCCCCGCGCCCGGCCGTCGACCGCCGGCCCAGCGCCGATGAGCTGGCCGCGCTGGACGCCGCGCTGCCGGACCAGCCGCGCCGGGTCGCCGTCGCCCTCGCGGGCGAGCGGCTGCCGTCCGGCTGGTGGGGCCAGGGCGCCGGGGCGTCCTGGGCGGACGCCGTCCAGGCGGCCCGTACGGTGGCCCGCGCGGCCGGCGTCGAGCTGACCGTGCGGCAGGGGCAGCGGGCGCCGTGGCACCCGGGCCGCTGCGCCGAGCTGGTCGTCACCGGCACCGACCGGGTGGTCGGCCACGCCGGTGAGCTGCACCCGCGCGTCGTCAAGGCGCTCGGCCTGCCGGCCCGCACCAGCGCGATGGAGATCGACGTCGACCTGCTCACCGCGGACGGCGCCGAGAAGGTCAACGGCCCTGCGGTCTCCGGCTTCCCGGTGGCCACCCAGGACGTCGCGCTGATCGTCGACGCCGCCGTTCCGGCCGCCGACGTGGAGGCCGCGCTGCGCTCCGGCGCGGGCGAACTGCTGGAGGCCATCCGGCTGTTCGACGTCTTCACCGGCGAGCAGGTCGGCGAGGGCCGCAAGTCGCTGGCGTACGCGCTGCGCTTCCGCGCCGCGGACCGCACGCTGACCGCCGACGAGGCGACCGCCGCCCGCGAGGCGGCCGTCGCCGAGGCCGTCGCCCGCACCGGTGCGGTGCTGCGCGGCGCCTGATCCCGTCAGGCCCCAGGGCCCCGTTCGGACCTCGGTCCGGGCGGGGCCCTTTGCCGTTCCTCGACTTTTCCTGCCTTCCCTCGCCTTCCCTCACCTTCCCTCACCTTTCCTTGGCTTGACGGAACGTCACCATGTCCACTTAACTCATTAACTATGGAACTAGATAAAGGCGCCGACCCGCCCCCTCCGATCGAGTTCCGCCTGGACCCGGCCTCCGGTGTCCCGACCTATCTGCAACTCGTGCAGCAGGTCGAACAGGCGCTGCGGATGGGCTGGTTGACGGAGGGGGACCGGCTTCCCCGGGTGCGCGAGGTGGTGGCGGGGCTGGCGATCAACCCGAACACCGTGCTCAAGGCGTACCGCGAGCTGGAGCACCGCGGCCTGGCCGTCGGCCGGCGCGGCCAGGGCACGTTCGTGCGCGGACTGCCCGCCGGGGTGGTGCCGTTGCGCGAACGGGCCGCGCTGCGACGGGGATTGCTGGACTGGATGTGCGCGGCGCGGGCCACCGGGCTGGACGAGGAAGGGATGGTCGCGGTGTTCGAGGACACGCTGCGCGACCTGCGGAACGGAGAGGTGGCGTCATGACGGCGGACACCGTGATCGACTGCGGCGGGATCGGCAAGCGCTACCGCCGTTCCTGGGCGCTGCGGGACTGCCATCTGGCCGTCCCCGCCGGGCGCGTGGTGGCGCTGGTCGGGCCGAACGGCGCCGGCAAGACCACACTGCTGGGCCTGGCCGCCGGGCTGACCCGGCCGAGCGAGGGTGCCATGACCGTTCTCGGCGACCAACTGCCGGGCTCACCGGCGGCGTTGGACCGGATCGGGTTCGTCGCCCAGAACGCCGCGCTCTACCCCGGAGTGCCCGTGTGCGACCTGCTCCGGATGGGCCGGTACCTGAACCGCCGCTGGGACGACGCCCGGGCGCACGCCCACCTGGAGGGCCTCGGCATCCCGCTGGACCGCAGGTACGGCCGCCTCTCCGGCGGCCAGCAGGCCCAGGTCTCGCTCGCCCTGGCGCTCGCCAAGCGCCCCGAACTGCTGCTGCTGGACGAGCCGTTGGCCGCCCTGGACCCGCTGGCCCGGCACGACTTCATGGCGGTGCTGCTGACCGCCGTGGCCGAGGACGGCCTGTCCGTGGTGTTCTCCTCGCACGCCGTCAACGAGCTGGAGCAGAGCTGCGACCACCTGGTGGTGCTCGGTGGCGGCCGGGTCCAGGTGGCGGGCGAGGCGGACGACCTGGTGGCCGGCCACCGGATGCTGACCGGCCCGACCGCCGGGGCGGACGAGGTCGCCGCCCGGCTGTCGGTGGTCCGCGACCGCAGGGCCGGGGCGCAGTCGCACCTGCTGGTGCGGACCGGCGGCGTGGACGCCCCGGTCTCCGCCGGCTGGCGCCAACAGCGCGTCGGCCTGGAGGAGTTGGTGCTCGCCTACCTGCGCGAGCCGACCGCCTCCGCCCTGCCCGGCCCGCGCGGGGCCGTCCGCGCGTCCGTCCGTACGTCCGAGAAAGCGATGCTGTCATGAGTGCCGTCACCGCCGTTCCCGCCGCACTGCCCCGGGCCGGGGTGGTGCGGGCGGCGTGGCTGCGGCACCGGCCCGCGCTGCGGGTGCTGCTGGGCGTCCTGGCCGGGCTCGTCCTGCTGCTGGCCGTCACCGGGTACTTCCTGCACGCCGGGTTCGACCGGTCCGGCGCGGGTGACTGCGACATGGCGACGCGTGCCTGCAACGAGCACTGGAAGGGGTTCCTGCGCGAGTACGGCACCGAGCTGATGGTCGGCGCGAACATCGTCTACTTCCTCGGCGGCGCCCTCGGCGCCTTCGCCGGCGGCCCTTTGCTGGCACGGGAGTTCGAGCACGGCACGGTCCGCTTCGCCTGGACCCAGGGGGCCGGACGGACCAGGTGGACGGTGGGCGTCCTGGCCGTCGTGGGCGGCGTGCTGGCCGTCGCGACGGCGCTGGCGGGCGTGGTGACCAACTGGTGGCTGGAGCCGATGGCGAGGCAGTCGGGCCGCTTCACGCCGCTGCTGTTCACGGCCGCCGCGCCCGCCCTGGTCGGCCGGGTCCTGCTGGTCTTCGCGCTGTCCGCGCTCGCGGGCGCGGTGCTGCGGCGGACGGTGGTGGCGGTGGGGATCGGGGTGGCGGCCTCGGTCGTGTCCACGCTGGTCGCCCAGTCCCTGCGGTTCGACTACCGCGCCCCGCTCCAGGACACCTTGCACACGCTGGCGCAGGCCTCGGTCGACCACCGCTGGGAGGGGAGCACGTGGATCACCGACCCGGCCGGGAACCGGATGAGCATCGGGCGGCTCTACGACGCGGGGAACGATTACTACGGCGCCCAGAAGCTGGTGAGCGAGGGCGGCTACTCGGCGCACGAGATCTACCAACCGGGCAGTCGCTACTGGTCGTTCCAGTTCATCGAGCTCGGCTGGATGGCGGCCCTGGCGGTGCTGCTGTGCGCGGCGGCGGTCTGGTGGGTGCGCAGACGGGCGGTCTGACCTGCGTCTTTGAAGAGCCTTGAAGAGACTTTGTCAAAACCCTTGCGGGGACGGGGAAGGAGGGCCCTTAATTCTCGTTAGGAAAGTTTCCTAACCCCCCGAGGAAACGGAGCATCGTATGCGTCCCCAGCACCACCGTGCCCTCCGCATCGCCCTCGCCGCCGCCCTGGTGGCCGCGCCCCTCACGGTCGCGGCCGCCGGCGCCGCCACCGCCGCGCCGACGTCCGCGACGTCCGTCCAGCTCAAGGGAGTCGGGCTGGACGACCCGCACAAGAAGGACATCGCGATGCAGCTGGTGTCCAGCGCGGAGAACTCCTCGCTGGACTGGAAGGCCCAGTACAAGTACATCGAGGACATCGGCGACGGGCGCGGCTACACCGCCGGCATCATCGGCTTCTGCTCCGGCACCGGCGACATGCTGGACCTCGTCCAGCACTACACCGACCTCAAGCCGGGCAACGTCCTCGCCAAGTACCTGCCGGCCCTGAAGAAGGTCAACGGCAGCGCCTCGCACGCCGGCCTCGGCACCCCCTTCGTCAACGACTGGGCCGCCGCCGCCAAGGACACGGTCTTCCTGCAGGCCCAGAACGACGAGCGCGACCGGGTGTACTTCAACCCCGCCGTCAACCAGGCCAAGTCCGACGGCCTGCGCGCGCTCGGCCAGTTCGCCTACTACGACGCCATCGTCATGCACGGCCCCGGCAACAGCTCGGACAGCTTCGGCGGCATCCGCGCCGCCGCCCTGAAGAAGGCCAAGACCCCCGCCCAGGGCGGCGACGAGGCCACCTACCTCAAGGCCTTCCTGGACGCCCGCAAGGTGGTCATGAAGAAGGAGCAGGCCCACTCCGACACCAGCCGGGTCGACACCGAGCAGTCGGTCTTCCTCAACGCGAAGAACTTCGACCTCAACCCGCCGCTCAAGTGGAAGGTCTACGGCGACAGTTACGCCATCAACAGCTGACGCAACGCCGAGCGGGGCCCGGGAGCAGCACCTCGCTCCCGGGCCCCGCCGCCGTCCACCGGCCGGTGCTCAGGCGCTCGCGGTGTAGTCGTAGAAGCCGCGGCCGGACTTGCGGCCCAGCAGGCCCGCGTCGACCATCCGGGACAGCAGCGGGGGAGCCGCGTACAGCGGCTCCTTGTACTCGTCGTACATCGACTCGGCGATCGAGACGATGGTGTCCAGACCGATCAGGTCGCACAGCCGCAGCGGGCCCATCGGGTGGGCGCAGCCGGCCTCCATGCCCTTGTCGATGTCGGAGGCCGTGGCCACGCCCGACTCGAACATCCGCACCGCGGACAGCAGGTAGGGCACCAGCAGCGCGTTGACCACGAAGCCGGCCCGGTCGCGGGCGCGGATCGGCTCCTTGCCGAGCTCCTGGGAGGCGAAGGCCTCGACCCGCTCGGTGGTCACCGCCGAGGTGGTCAGCGTCGGGATGACCTCGACCAGCTTCTGCACCGGCGCCGGGTTGAAGAAGTGCAGGCCGATCACCTGCTCGGGGCGGGAGGTGGCGGCGGCCAGCTTCACGATCGGGATCGACGAGGTGTTGGAGGCCAGGATCGCGTCACGGCGCTCGACCACCTGGTCCAGGGTCTGGAAGATCTTGACCTTGATGTCCTCGCGCTCGGCGACCGCCTCGACCACCAGGTCGCGGTCGGCGAAGTCGGCCAGGTCCACGGTGAAGGCCAGTCGGGCCAGCGCCGCGTCCCGCTCCTCCGGGCTCAGCTTGCCGCGCTTGACCGCCGTGTCAAGGGAGTTGGTCAGCCGGGTGCGGCCGAACTCCAGCGCCTCGCCGCTGGCCTCCGCCACCAGGACGTCCAGCCCGGCCCGGGCGAAGACCTCCGCGATGCCCGACCCCATCAGGCCGCAGCCGATCACTCCGACGCGCGCGATGTCACTCACTCAGTTGCCCTTCGGTGGTGCTGGGGATCGCCCAGCGACTGGTGACCCAGCGAGCTGCTGGTCAACGGGCCGGTGTGCCGGAATGGGTGCACCGGTCACCGTCCCGACGACGTTACTACTCCGTACCGGCCAGTAGGTCACCCCCTCCCCGGCCGGGTGCCAGTGCGAGCCGTCGTCCGAACGGGTGAGGCCGGGCCCGCCGCCCGTGCGCCCGGGGCCGCGCCCGTGCGGCGGCCGGAAGAATGCCGCAGACGGGGGCCGGGGACGGGAAGGGAGCACACGGTGCCGACGGGATCGCTCACAGGACAGGTCGCCCTGATCACCGGCGCGGGCCGGGGAATCGGCCGGGAGATCGCCATCGGCCTGGCCGCCGAGGGCATGGCCGTCGGCCTGGTCGGCCGCACCCACGGGACGCTGACCGACACCCTCAAGGAGTGCGCCCGGCGCGGCTCCCGCGGCGTCGCCGTCACCGCCGACGTCACCCGCGCCGGCGCCGTCCGCGAGGCCGTCCGGGTCGTCGAACGCGACCTCGGCCCGATCGACCTGCTGATCAACAACGCCGGCCTGGTCGACCGCGCCGAGGTGCCGCTCTGGGAGACCGACGCCAACCAGTGGTGGCAGGTGATCGAGACCAACCTGCGCGGCCCCTACAACCTGCTGCGCTGCGTCCTGCCCGGCATGGTGTCCCGGCGGCGCGGCCGGGTGGTCAACCTCAACTCCGGCTTCGCCCTGCGCCCGGACGGCCACTACACCGCGTACGCGACCTCCAAGGGCGCGCTGCTCCAGCTCTCCGACAACATGGCGGACTCGCTGGCCCGCCACGGCATCGTCATCCTCGACATCAGCCCCGGCGCGGTCGAAACCGACATGACCGCCGCCATGCCGATGTTCAAGGACACGCAGACCTGGGGCTCCATCCCGTACATGGTCGCGGTCACCGTGGACGCCGCCCGCGGCCGCTTCGACGGCCTGCACGGCCGGTTCATCCACGCCGGGCGGGACGACCTGGAGGAACTGGTCAACCGGGCCGCGGAGATCCGCGCGGCGGACGCCCGGACGCTGCGGATGCGCCCGTACAAGGCGGACGACCCGATGGGCTGAACGGGCCCCTCGGCCGGCGCGCTGCGAAGAGCGGTCAGGCGCACAGCTGACTGGCGGTCACCGGCTTCAGCCCCGCCTTGGCGAGGCCGTCCAGGATGCCCGGCAGCGCGTCCACCGTGCACTGGTGGCCCATGTGCAGGGCGACCACCGACCCGCCGCGCACCGACTTCAGCACCCGGCGTTGCAACTCGGCGGCCGACGGGTCGTTGTAGTCGCGCGGGTCGACGTCGAAGGACAGCACGTGCTCGTAGCCGACCGCCTTCGCCTGCTCGCGCACCGTCCGGGTGGCGTACTGCGCGGCGGACGGGCGGAACCAGCGGCCGATCGAGCCGGTGAGCCGCTGCAGCCGTTCGGCGCACTGGGCGATCTCGTCGTGCACCTGGGCGGCCGTCATCGTCGACAGGTCGAGGTGGTTCTGGGTGTGGTTGCCCAGCTCGTGGCCGGCGTCCAGGATCCGGCGGGCCATCTGCGGCTGCTGGTCGAGCCAGCTGCCGACGACCATCACGGTCAGCTTGATGCCGCGCTGCTCGGCGGCCTCCAGCAGCGCGGTGGCCTGCTTCGGATCGCCGCTGCCGTGGCAGGTCAGCGCCACGAACTTGCTGGTGCGCGGCCCGTTCACCACCTCGACCGGGGTGCCGGCGGCGAGCGGCGGCAGCACCGGCGGCGTCGGAGGCGCGGGTGGGGGCGTCGGCGGCGTCGCGGCCCCGGCGGCCGGCTCCGCGCCGGTGGCCGGGTCGGTACCCGCGGTCGGGTCGGCCCCGGTGGGCTGCGGCTCCGGCGGGGCGGACGGCACGGGGGAGGCCGGGCCCTCGCCGCCGTTCCAGGCCGGGTCGGTGGTGTGCTGCGGGTCGAGGGTGCCCGGGTGCACGGCGAGCACCCCGGCGTCGGCCCGGCGCGGGGTGCCGGAGGCACACGCGCTGAGGAACCCGCTGGCGGCGGTCAGGGCGGCCAGCTGGACGGCGGTGCGCAGTACGGTGCGGCGGTCGGCAGTCATCGGCAGTCAGCATAGGGACGGTGGCCACCCACGGCGATCCGAGGAGCGTCCCGGTACCGCCATTGACGTGCACACACTCCACTGCCCGGGTGTTGCGTAAACCTGAACTCCCGCTGTTTCACCGGCGTGTCGTCGGATACGATCACGGCGCACCGCACGCCACGGGAGGGTGGCCGGGCCGGACGCGGGTCACCCCCGTCGTACCGGGCGGGCCCGCCGACCGCCGCGGCGGTGCCATTTCCGGCAGTGAGCACGGCAGAGGGGGGCGGAACAGGATGCACGAGGACAGCGCAGCCGTCGGCGAGGCCACCGGCACCGACTGGGACTGGGCCAGAGCGGACGACTGGCAGCCGCCGAGCGAGCTCGACACCGGCATCCCGCACACCGCCCGGATGTACGACTACTACCTGGGCGGCAAGGACAACTTCGAGGCCGACCGCAAGGCCGCCCAGGCCGCCATAGCCGCCTACCCCGCGCTGCCGCTGCTGGCCCGCACCAACCGGCAGTTCCTCGGCGACGCGGTGGAGTTCGCCGCCGGCCGGGGCATCCGCCAGTTCGTCGACATCGGCACCGGCATCCCGGCCGTCGGTTCCACCAGCGAGGTCGCCCAGCGGGTCGCCCCGGACGCCCGGGTGGTGTACGTCGACAACGACCCGATCGTCGCCACCCACGCCCGCGCCCTGCTGGCCGGCCACCCCGCCGGACACACCTCGGTCATCGAGGCCGACCTGCGCGACCCGGCCGCCATCCTCGACCACCCGGGCCTGCTCGCCGCCGTGGACCTGTCCCGGCCGGTCGCGCTGATGCTCGTCGCCGTGCTGCACTTCATCCGCGACGAGGACGGCGCCCAGCAGATCGTCCGCACCCTGCGCGACGCGCTCGCCCCCGGCAGCGCGCTGATCCTCTCCCACGGCAGCCCCGACTTCGCCTCCCGGGAGAGCGCCGCCGAAGGCACCCGCATCTACCGCAGCGCCAGCGCCCCCCTGGTGCTGCGCCCGCGCGCCGGCGTCGAACCCTTCTTCGGCGACTTCGAGTTCGCCGGCCCCGGCCTGGTCCAACTCCCGCTCTGGCGCCCCACCCCCGGCCACGTCCCCACCACCGAACTCCCCGAAGGCTGGCAGGACGTCTCCGCCTACGCGGGCGTCGCGTTCAAGCAGTAGCCCCGGTTCACGAGGCGGCCCCGGCGCCTCCCTCCTACGCCGGGACCGGCCTCGCGAACACCCTAGGCTCGGCCACTGACAGCCCGTCACCCTCCCCGGTGCGTACCGGGAGAAATTGGCACGACAGCGCGGGCGGGCCGGTGTTAGCTTCCGCGGCATGGAACCCCTGAACGAGAACGAGATCCGCGCGTCCTTCGTCAACTGCTCCAAGGGCGAGGCCAGTCGGCTCAACCTCCCCCGGGGCCTGGCGGAACTGCCCTGGGAGAACCTGGACTTCCTCGGCTGGCGGGACCAGGGCGCGCCCGACCGGGCCTACCTGGTGGCGTCGTACGGCGGCGAGCCGGTCGGCGTGACGCTGCGGGTGCCGACGATCCGCCGCAGCCTCACCAAGACCAACGTCTGCTCGCTGTGCATCACCGCGCACGCCGGCTCCGGCGTCGCGCTGCTCGCCGCCCGCCGGGCCGGGGCGGCCGGGCGGGAGGGCAACACCGTCGGCACGTACATCTGCGCCGACCTCGCCTGCTCGCTGTACGTGCGCGGGCTGAAGAAGTCCGCCCTGGTGACCAGGCCCGACGAGTCGCTGCCGCTGGAGCGGCAGATCGACCGGACGGTGGGCAACCTGGACGCGTTCCTCGCCAAGGTGCTCGCCGACACCGCGCGCTGACGGGACGCGCCGACACCGCGCGCTGAGGGGATCAGTGCCCGCGCAGCTGGTCGAGGTCGCGCCGCTCCCGCTTGGTCGGGCGACCGGCGCCCCGGTCCCGCTCGCCGGCCGTCGCGACGAGTTCGCGCGGCGGCCGCGGCGGGCTGTTGTCGATCAGGCAGTCCGCCGCCACCGTCGCGCCGACCCGCTTGCGGATGAGCTTCTGCACCACGACGACCCGCTCGTAGCCCTCCTCGCGGACCCGGACCTCGTCCCCGGGGCGCAGCGCCTGGGCCGGCTTGACCCGCTCGCCGTTCACCCGCACGTGTCCGGCCCGGCAGGCGGCGGCGGCCAGCGCCCGCGTCTTGGTGAGCCGGACCGACCAGATCCAGCTGTCCACCCGCACGCTTCCCTCGTGTTCAGCCATTCCTGGAGCCTACCCAAGCCGCCTGAGCCCGAGTCCGAGTCCGAGTCCGAGCCCGAGTCCGAGCCCGAGCCCGAGCCCGCGCCCTGAGCCCGCGCCTGAGCCCGAGCCCGAGCCCGCGCCCTGAGCCCGCGCCTGAGCCCGCGGCGCCTGCTACGCCGCCTCCGGCACCATCCGGGCCGCCTGCGGAGCCTCCTGGACCGCCCAGCCGTTGCCGTCCGGGTCGTTGAAGAACACGAAGGAGTTCCACGCCTCGCCGTGCCCGTCCACCCGGCTGCCCGCCTCGAAGTGCTGGACCGGGCTGACCTCGACGCCGCGGGCCGCGAGTTCGGCGTGCGCCTTGTCGATGTTCGGTACCACCAGCTGCAGTCCCTTCACGGATCCGGGCGGCGCCCCGATGACCCCGGTGCCCACCACGATGGAGCACGTGGAGCCCGGGGGAGTCAGCTGGACGACCCGGACCCCGTCGCGCAACCGGGTGTCGTGGTCGACCGTGAAGCCGACCAGCTCCTCGTAGAACAGCTTCGCGCGGTCCACGTCCGACACCGGGACCACCACGACTTCGAGCTTCCAGTCCATCGCCCTCACCCCTCTCGGCCGGGCTCTTCCAGTATCCGTCGAAACGGTTCCCCGTCGGGCCGTCGGATAGCCTGAGAACACGATGAATCCCGAGATCACGCCCGCCGCGGCGACCCTGTTCAGCACGCCTTGGGGCGCCTTCGACCTCACCCGCTTCCCCGAGGACCCGCGTGAGCGGCTGCGGGCCTGGGACGCGGCCGACGAGTACCTGCTGCGCCACCTCGCGGGCGAGGCGGACAGCGCCGCCGGCACCGTGACCGACCTGGCCGGCCGCCGGATCGTCGTCCTGGGCGACCGCTGGGGCGCGTTGACCACCGCGCTGGCCGCCCACGAGCCGGTGCAGATCGTCGACTCCCACCTCGGCCGGCAGGCCACCCTGGCCAACCTGGCGCGGGCCGGCGCCACCGTCGACCCGGCCCGGCTGCTGACCACCCGGGACGCCCCGCCGGAGCGGATCGACGTCCTGCTGGTGCGCGTGCCCAAGAGCCTGGCCCTGCTGGAGGACCAGCTGCACCGGCTGGCCCCCGCCGTCCACCCGGGCACGGTGGTGGTCGGCGCAGGCATGGTCGCCGAGATCCACACGTCCACGCTCCAGCTCTTCGAGCGGATCCTCGGCCCGACCCGCACCTCGCTCGCCGCCCGCAAGGCCCGGCTGATCTTCTGCACCCCGGATCCGGCGCTGGATCCCGGCCCCAGCCCGTGGCCGCACCGCTACGCGCTGCCGCCGGACGTCGGAGCGGTGTCCGGGCGCACGGTGGTCAACCACGCCGGCACGTTCTGCGCCGAGCGCCTCGACATCGGCACCCGCTTCTTCCTCGGCCACCTGCCGACCCCGGCGCCCGGGGCCCGGGTGGTCGACCTGGGCTGCGGCAACGGCGTGGTCGGCACGGCCGCCGCGCTGGCCGGGCCGGGTGCGGAGCTGGTGTTCGTCGACGAGTCCCATCAGGCGGTGGCCTCGGCGGAGGAGACCTTCCGCGCCAATCTGGGCCCGGACGCCCGGGCGGAGTTCCTGACGGCCGACGCGCTGGCGCCGGAGGTGGCGCCCGCGGGCTCGGTGGACCTCGTCCTGAACAATCCGCCGTTCCACTCGCACCAGGCCACCACGGACGCCACCGCCTGGCGGATGTTCACCGGTTCCCGGCGGGCGCTGCGGCCGGGCGGGGAGCTGTGGGTGGTCGGCAACCGCCATCTCGGTTACCACGTCAAGCTGCGGCGTCTCTTCGGGAACTGCCAGCTGGTGGCGGGCAACCCCAAGTTCGTGGTGCTGCGCGCGGTCAAGCGGTAGTCCGGCGTCCGCCCGGTCGGGGGAGGGTCGGTCGTGGGCCGGTGGCGGCCCGGCCGGGCGGACGCAGGGCGGTTTTCGGGCGTTCTTCGGGGTCCTGACCGCAGCTCCTTGCATGAATGTTCCGTGCTGCGTATATTCATGCCACAACAAAGGAGGAACGCCATGGCATTGCGAGTCGCCGTCGCCGGCGCGAGCGGATACGCGGGCGGCGAGGTGCTGCGCCTGCTGCTCGGCCACCCGGAGGTGGAGATCGGGGCGCTGACCGGCGGCTCGAACGCGGGCACCCGGCTGGGCGCGCTCCAGCCGCACCTGATCCCGCTCGCCGACCGCGTCCTCGAACCCACCACCTCCGAGGTGCTGGCCGGCCACGACGTGGTCTTCCTGGCGCTGCCGCACGGCCAGTCCGCCGCCGTTGCCGAGGCGCTCGGCGACAACGTCCTGGTGGTCGACTGCGGCGCCGACTTCCGGCTCCGCGCCGCCACCGACTGGGAGCAGTTCTACGGCTCCGCGCACGCCGGCACCTGGCCCTACGGCCTGCCCGAACTCCCCGGACACCGGGCCGCGTTGAAGGGCAGCAACCGGATCGCCGTGCCCGGCTGCTACCCGACGGCCGTGTCCCTGGCGCTGTTCCCGGCATACGCGGCCGGGCTCGCCGAGCCGGAGGCCGTCGTGGTCGCCGCCTCCGGCACCTCCGGTGCGGGCAAGGCCGCCAAGACCCACCTGCTGGGCAGCGAGGTCATGGGCAACGTCAGCCCGTACGGCGTCGGCGGCGTGCACCGGCACACCCCGGAGATGGTGCAGAACCTCACCCCGGTCGCGGGCGAGCCCGTCACCGTCTCCTTCACGCCGACCCTCGTCCCGATGCCGCGCGGCATCCTCGCCACCTGCTCCGCCAAGGCGCGGCCCGGCGTGACCGCCGAGAGCCTGCGCGCCGCCTACACCGAGGCGTTCGCGGACGAGCCGTTCGTCCACCTGCTGCCCGAGGGGCAGTGGCCGCAGACCAGCAGCGTCTACGGCGCCAACACCGCCCTCGTCCAGGTCGCGCTGGACGCCACCGCCGGGCGGATCATCGCGATCAGCGCGATCGACAACCTCGTGAAGGGCACCGCGGGCGGCGCGGTGCAGAGCATGAACATCGCCCTGGGCCTGCCCGAGGAGCTGGGCCTTCCCGTGAACGGAGTCGCACCGTGAGCAACAGTACGAACGTGGGCGTGACGGCCGCCAAGGGCTTCCGGGCCGCCGGTGTGACCGCCGGCATCAAGGCCTCCGGCACCCCGGACCTCGCCCTGGTGGTCAACGACGGCCCCGCGCTCGCCGCCGCCGGCGTCTTCACCGCCAACCGGGTCAAGGCCGCGCCGGTCGTCTGGTCCGAGCAGGTCCTCAAGGGCGGCCAGGTGTCCGCAGTGGTCCTCAACTCCGGCGGCGCCAACGCCTGCACCGGCCCGCTCGGCTTCCAGGACACCCACACCACCGCGGAGAAGGTCGCCGAGGAGCTGGAGCTCAACGCCGGCGAGGTCGCCGTCGCCTCCACCGGCCTGATCGGCGAGCGCCTCCCGATGGACGTCCTGCTGCCCGGCGTCGCGCTGGCCGCCCGGGAGCTGAGCGCGACCGGCGGCGAGGCCGCCGCGATCGCCATCAAGACCACCGACACCGTGCACAAGACCGCCCAGGTCACCAGCCCGGCGGGCTGGACGGTCGGCGGCATGGCCAAGGGCGCGGGCATGCTCGCCCCGAGCCTGGCCACCATGCTGGTCGTGATCACCACCGACGCCGACCTGGACTCCGCCGCCCTGGACACCGCGCTGCGCGGCGCCACCCGCACCACCTTCGACCGGATCGACTCCGACGGCTGCATGTCCACCAACGACACCGTGCTGCTGCTGGCCTCGGCCGCCTCCGGCGTCGTCCCGGACGAGGCCGAGTTCGCCGAGGCGGTCCGCACCGTCAGCGCCGACCTGGCCCGCCAGCTGATCGCCGACGCCGAGGGCGCCAGCAAGGACATCCGGATCGACGTCACCGGCGCCGCCACCGAGCAGGAGGCCGTCGACGTCGCCCGGACGATCAGCCGCAACAACCTGCTCAAGTGCGCCATCCACGGCGAGGACCCCAACTGGGGCCGGGTGCTGGCCGCGATCGGCACCACCGACGCCGCCTTCGAGCCGGACCGGCTGGACGTGGCCATCAACGGCGTCTGGGTCTGCAAGGACGGCAGCGTCGGCGAGGACCGCACCCTGGTGGACATGGCCGGCCGCGAGGTCGTCATCACCGCGAACCTCAACGCCGGTACGGCGAGCGCCTCGTTGTGGACCAACGACCTCACCGCCGACTACGTCCACGAGAACAGCGCCTACTCGACCTGATGCCCGACAGGTGACGCGCGCCACCGATGCGCGACACCTGATCCGCGACACCCGATGCGCGACACCCGTTCGGACGAGGGACACCCGTGAAGATCGCACCCAAGGGCGAACAGGCCCGCAACAACACCGCGTTGCCCAAGGCGATGACGCTGATCGAGGCGCTGCCGTGGCTGGAGCGCTTCCACGGCAAGACCGTCGTGATCAAGTTCGGCGGCAACGCCATGGTGGACGAGAGCCTCAAGTCGGCCTTCGCCCAGGACGTCGTCTTCCTGCGCTACGCCGGCCTGCACCCCGTCGTGGTGCACGGCGGCGGCCCGCAGATCAGCGCCCAGCTGGAGCGGCTCGGCCTGGAGTCCAGCTTCACCAACGGCCTGCGGGTCACCACCCCCGAGACCATGGACGTGGTCCGGATGGTGCTGGCCGGCCAGGTGCAGCGCGAACTGGTCGGCCTGCTCAACGAGCACGGCCCGTTCGCCGTCGGCATGACCGGCGAGGACGCGCACACCATGACGGCGGTCAAGCGGTACGCGGTGGTGGACGGCGAGCAGGTCGACATCGGCCTGGTCGGCGACATCGTCAACATCGAGGCCGGCGCGGTGAAGGCGCTGATCGCCGACGGCCGGATCCCGGTCATCTCCTCGATCGCGCGCGGCGCCGACGGCCACGTCTACAACATCAACGCCGACACCGCCGCGGCCGCCCTGGCGGTCTCGCTGGGCGCCGAGATGCTGGTGGTCCTGACCGACGTCGAGGGCCTCTACGCGGACTGGCCGAACTCCGACGACGTGATCAGCCAACTCGCCGCGAGCGAGCTGGAGGAGCTGCTGCCGAGCCTGGCCAGCGGCATGCTCCCCAAGATGGAGGGCTGCCTGCGCGCCGTCCGCTCCGGGGTGGGCACCGCCCGCGTCCTGGACGGCCGGGTGCAGCACAGCCTGCTGCTGGAGATCTTCACCGACGAGGGCATCGGCACGATGGTCGTGCCGGACGACGAACAGACCGTGACCGGGGGACTGGCATGACCGCGAACGAGCAACTGACCGGCCGGTGGCAGCATGCCTTCACCGACAACTACGGCACCCCGCGGATCGCGCTGGTGCGCGGTGCGGGCGCCAAGCTCTGGGACGCCGACGGCAAGGAGTACACCGACCTGCTCGGCGGCATCGCCGTCAACGCCCTCGGCACCGCCCACCCGGCGGTCGTCGAGGCGGTCAGTCGGCAGATCGCCACCCTGGGCCACGTCTCCAACCTCTTCATGGCCGAGCCGACCATCGCCCTCGCCGAGCGGCTGCTGCGGCTGGACGGCCGGGACGGCGGCCGGGTGTTCTTCTGCAACTCCGGCGCCGAGGCCAACGAGGCCGCGTTCAAGATCAGCCGCCGGACCGGCCGCACCCACCTGGTCGCCCTCCAGGGCGCCTTCCACGGTCGGACGATGGGCGCCCTCGCGCTCACCGGCCAGCCGGCCAAGCAGGAGCCGTTCCGCCCGCTGCCCGGCGACGTCACGCACGTCCCGTTCGGCGACGTCGAGGCGCTGCGCGCGGCCGTCACCACCGAGACCGCGGCGGTCTTCCTGGAGCCGATCCAGGGCGAGAACGGCGCCATCCCGCTGCCCGAGGGCTACCTGAGGGCGGCCCGCGAGATCACCCGGGCGACGGGCACCCTGCTGATCCTGGACGAGATCCAGACCGGCGTCGGCCGCACCGGGTACTGGTACGCCCACCAGGCCGTCGAGGGCGTCGAGCCGGACGTCGTCACCCTCGCCAAGGCGCTCGGCGGCGGGCTGCCGATGGGCGCGGTGCTGGCCTTCGGCGAGGCCGCCGAACTGCTCACCCCGGGCCAGCACGGCACCACCTTCGGCGGGAACCCGGTGGCCGCGGCGGCCGGGCTCGCGGTCCTGGACACCATCGAGTCCGAGGGCCTGCTGGAGCACGTCCGCAAGCTCGGCGAGCGGCTGCGCCAGGGCGTCGAGGCGATCGGCGACCCGCTGGTCTCGCACGTGCGCGGCGCCGGACTGCTGCTCGGCATCGTGCTCACCGAGCCGGTGTCGGTGCGGGTGCAGGCCGCCGCGCAGGAGGCGGGCTTCCTGGTCAACGCGGCCGTCCCGGACGCCGTCCGGCTGGCCCCGCCGCTGGTGCTGACCGAGCAGGAGGCGGACGCCTTCCTCGCCGCTCTGCCGGGCGTCCTGCGGGCGGTGCGCAAGGGCGCCCCGGCCGATGCGAGCTGACCGTTGTCCGGGAGAATAACCACATGACCGTTTCCCACTCCGGCCCGTCCGCCGCAGGCCCGTCGCCGCAGGTGCCGCAGACCCGCACCGCGCGGCACCGGCGGATCGTGGACCTGCTCACCCGCCAGCCCGTGCGCTCGCAGAGCCAGCTCGCCAAGCTGCTCGCCGACGACGGACTCGTGGTCACCCAGGCGACCCTCTCCCGGGACCTGGACGAGCTGGGCGCGGTCAAGATCCGCAACCGGGACGGCGCGCTGATCTACGCCGTCCCGGCGGAGGGCGGCGACCGCACGCCGCGCGCGCCCATGGGCGAGTCGGCCAGCGAGGGCCGGATGGCCCGGCTGGCCGGCGAGCTGATGGTCTCCGCGACGGCCTCCGGCAACCTGGTGGTGCTGCGCACCCCTCCGGGGGCCGCGCAGTTCCTCGCCTCGGCGATCGACCAGGCGGAGGTGTTCGAGATCATCGGCACCATCGCCGGTGACGACACCGTCCTGCTGATCAGCCGGGACCCGGCGGGCGGCCAGGCGCTCGCCGACCACCTCATGCAACTCGCCCAGGCGAAGGCGCAGTAGCGCGCCACGACGCGAGACCCCGACGCGTCACGACGCACAACGACGCGCCACGACACGAAACCCCGACCGGTGGAGAACTTCCCCGGCCGGGGTTTTGTGTTTCATACGGAGTAGTGCATACTTATGCCTGTCGCCGTAAACCTGTACGGAAACCCTGTACGTAGAGCTGTAAGGAGAAAGCCGTGGCCGAGCGCGTCGTACTCGCCTACTCGGGCGGACTGGACACCTCCGTCTGCATCGGCTGGATCGCCGAGGAGACGGGCGCCGAGGTCATCGCCGTCGCCGTCGACGTCGGCCAGGGCGGCGAGGACCTGGAGGCGATCCGCCGGCGCGCGCTGGACTGCGGCGCCGTCGAGGCCGAGGTCGCGGACGCCCGCGACGAGTTCGCCGACGAGTACTGCCTCCCGGCGATCAAGGCCAACGCGCTCTACCAGGGCCAGTACCCGCTGGTCTCCGCGCTGTCCCGGCCGGTCATCGTCAAGCACCTGGCCGCCGCTGCCCGCAAGCACGGCGCCACCACCGTCGCGCACGGCTGCACCGGCAAGGGCAACGACCAGGTCCGGTTCGAGGTCGGCATCAACTCCCTGGCCCCCGGCCTGAAGTGCATCGCCCCGGTGCGCGACTACGCGATGACCCGGGACAAGGCGATCGCCTTCGCCGAGGCCAAGGGCCTGCCGATCGCCACCACCAAGAAGTCCCCGTACTCGATCGACCAGAACGTCTTCGGCCGGGCCGTCGAGACCGGCTTCCTGGAGGACATCTGGAACGCCCCGATCGAGGACGTCTACGACTACACCCAGGACCCGGCCGCCCCGCGCGAGGCCGACGAGGTGGTCATCACCTTCGACGCCGGCGTCCCGGTGGCGATCGACGGCCGCAAGGTGACCGTCCTCCAGGCCATCGAGGAGCTGAACGAGCGGGCCGGCGCCCAGGGCATCGGCCGGCTGGACATGGTCGAGGACCGGCTGGTCGGCATCAAGTCCCGGGAGATCTACGAGGCCCCCGGCGCGATCGCCCTGATCACCGCCCACCAGGCCCTGGAGAACGTCACCGTCGAGCGCGAACTCGCCCGCTACAAGCGGCAGGTGGAGCAGCGCTGGGCCGAACTCGTCTACGACGGCCTCTGGTTCTCCCCGCTCAAGCGCGCGCTGGACGGCTTCGTGAACGAGGCCAACCAGCACGTCACCGGCGAGATCCGGATGGTCCTGCACGGCGGCCGGGCCGTGGTCAACGGCCGCAAGTCCGACCAGTCGCTGTACGACTTCAACCTCGCCACCTACGACACCGGTGACACCTTCGACCAGTCGATGTCCAAGGGCTTCATCGAGATCTTCGGGATGTCCTCGAAGCTCGCCGCCCGCCGCGACCTCGCCTGATCCCCTCCCGTCCCCACCCCCCTTCCCCGTCAGGAGCCCACGCGATGTCCGCCGACCAGCACGCCGACCAGACCGCCGACGTCCGCCTCTGGGGCGCGCGCTTCGCCGACGGCCCGTCCGAGGCGCTGGCCAGGCTCTCCGCCTCGGTCCACTTCGACTGGCGCCTCGCGCCGTACGACATCGCCGGCTCCAAGGCCCACGCCCGGGTCCTGCACAAGGCCGGCCTGCTCTCCGACGACGAGCTCGCCGCGATGCTGGCCGGCCTCGACCAGCTGCTCGCCGACGTCCAGGCGGGCACCTTCACCGGGACCGTCGCCGACGAGGACGTGCACACCGCCCTGGAGCGCGGCCTGCTGGAGCGCCTCGGCGCCGACCTCGGCGGCAAGCTGCGGGCCGGGCGCTCGCGCAACGACCAGATCGCCACCCTGTTCCGGATGTACCTGCGGGACCACGCGAAGACCATCGGCGCCCTGGTGCTCGACCTCCAGCACGCCCTGGTCGGCCTCGCCGAGGCGCACCCGGACACCGCGATGCCGGGCCGCACCCACCTCCAGCACGCCCAGCCCGTCCTCTTCGCCCACCACGTCCTCGCGCACGTGCAGGCCCTCGGCCGGGACGCCGAGCGGCTGCGCCAGTGGGACGTCCGCACCGCCGTCTCCCCGTACGGCTCCGGGGCGCTGGCCGGCTCCTCGCTCGGCCTCGACCCGCAGGCCGTCGCCGCCGACCTCGGCTTCGAGGGCGGCTCGGTCGGCAACTCCATCGACGGCACGGCCTCGCGCGACTTCGTCGCCGAGTTCGCGTTCGTGACCGCGATGATCGGCATCAACCTCTCCCGGATCGCGGAGGAGGTGATCATCTGGAACACCAAGGAGTTCGGCTTCATCACGCTGCACGACGCCTTCTCCACCGGTTCCTCGATCATGCCGCAGAAGAAGAACCCGGACATCGCCGAGCTCGCCCGGGGCAAGTCCGGCCGGCTGATCGGCAACCTGACCGGCCTGCTGGCCACCCTCAAGGCCCTGCCGCTCGCCTACAACCGGGACCTCCAGGAGGACAAGGAGCCGGTGTTCGACTCCTGCGACACGCTGGAGGTGCTGCTGCCCGCGTTCACCGGGATGATGGCCACCCTCACCGTGCACCGGGAGCGGCTGGAGGAGCTGGCCCCGGCCGGCTTCTCGCTCGCCACCGACATCGCCGAGTGGCTGGTCAGGCAGGGCGTGCCGTTCCGGGTCGCGCACGAGGTGGCCGGCGCCTGCGTCAAGGTCTGCGAGGCCGAGGGCATCGAGCTGTCCGACCTGACGGACGAGCAGTTCGCGGCGATCTCGGTGCACCTGACGCCCGAGGTCCGGTCGGTGCTCAGCGTGCACGGCGCCATCGCCTCGCGCAACGGGCGCGGCGGCACCGCGCCGTCGGCGGTGGCGGTCCAGCTCGCCGAGGTGAAGGCGGACCTGGCGCGGCAGCAGGCGTGGATCCAGGGCTGACCGCCGGTCTGCGGGGGAGGGGCGCGACGGTCCGACCGTCGCGCCCCTCCGGCGTCCGCACCCCCGGTCGGGCGTAACCCGGCCCGCCCCGGCCCGTCATGCACGGTGTGTGCACTACCCTTCCGCCCGTCCCCTCCGCCGAGGACGTCTTCCTCGCCGAACGCCGCCGCCGCGTGGTCCGCGAGACCGTGGCCGGCCTGCCGGGCCGCTGCCCCGAGCTGGTCGCCGCCCTCGCCGAGGATCCGCCGCCGACCTACCGGGAGCTCTCCGAACGCCTCGGCATGCCGCGCGGCTCGATCGGGCCGACCCGCTCCCGCTGCCTCGCCTGCCTGCGGATCCTCCTCCATGCCGAGCGGTACCCGTGAGCCGCTGGTGACGCTCCGCATGCGGATCACCCCGGAGGCGGCGCCGCCCGGGTGACGTTCCGCACGCCCGGCCGCCGCCATCGGCCGCCGCCACCGACCTCCGCCCCCCGCGTGACCCTCGCCACGTCGAGCCGTCGCCGCCCCCGGCCACGCCCCGCGCGCGGCGCCCACCAGCCGCCCCACCACCTGCCCCACCCCCGCGTGACCCTCGCCACGTCGAACGCCCCGAAGGTTGAGAGCAGCTGACACGCGGGTAGAGCGCTGGCGAACGTAGCTCTTGACGGTGCCGCGATCGCTCGGATACTGAGCGTGAGCGCGTCGCCGTCGACCCGGGCACTTCCGGGCCGCGCGGCTGGTACGTTCGTGCGCCACCCCCGGTCAGGGCAGATCCCCGGCCGGGACATCTCCGGCAGGACATCCGGTGCGGCACCCTCACGTTTGCGCGCCGGGCACGACGATGGGGAGGCCCCAGCACATGGGCATGAGCGTGATCATCTCGGCGGCGGACGCCGAGGACGCGGAGCAGATCCTCAAGCTCCAGTACCTCGGCTACCAGCCCGAGGCGGAGCTGTACGGCGACTGGGCGATCGAGCCCCTGACGCAGAGCCTGGAGAGCCTGCGCGCCGAACTGTCCGGGCAGTACGTCCTGGTCGCCCGGCTGGGCGACGAGGTGGTCGGCACCGTCCGTGGTCACGTCGACGCCGAGGGCGTCGGCCGGATAGGGCGCCTGGTCGTCCACCCGAGGATGCAGCGGCACGGCCTGGGCGGCCGGCTGCTGGACGCGCTGGAGCGCCGCCTCGCCGAGGACGGCCGTCCGGTGACCTCCTACCGCCTGTTCACCGGCCACCGCAGCCTCGGCAACCTGCGGCTGTACACCCGCCTGGGCTACCGGCAGTCCGCGGTCGAGCCGGTCACCGACCGGCTCAGCCTGGTGCACCTGGAGAAGCCCGCCGTGGTGTCGCTCGCCGCGACCGCCTGAGCCCTCCGCCCGTTCCGGCCCGCACGGCGCCGCCACCATCCGGACACTCCGGTGGCGGCGCCGAGCCGTATCGTCGCTGGTGGCGGCGTCGGGTGTCCGCATTGCGGACATCACATCCAAGTAATTGGGTCCAAATCGACCCATCTGATTTACTGGCTCACATGACTGCGACGACGAAATGGACCCCCACCGGCACCCTGCCGGCAGGTGAGCGCGCCATGTGCCGTCGAATGTGTCACCGCTGAGGGCCACCGCCCCCGGCACCCGGTTGAGGGTGCCCCCACCTCGCGCCCCGAAGCGAGACCCGGCGTCGTTCCCGTCCGTGCGAGCGCGCCCAGCCTGCCACACCCCTTCTCCCCGCCTGCCCACCCATGGGCGGGTGGTCGTCCACGACGACTCGTGCCCGTGACTCGCGCCCGATGACTCGTAAGGGCCACGCCGTCGCGCGGCCCGGCCGCGCAGCGGCCACGATCAAGAGGTGGCAGGTCCGGATCCCCCTGGCGAAGCGCCGTGCACGTCGCCGACCGCACCCCGGTCGGGCGGCCGCCCGCCGCCCGCCCCCGACCCACGGAAGCAGCTGTGATCACCACCACGGACCTCACGAAGGTCTACCGCTCCCGAGGCCGCGAGGTGAGCGCCCTCGCCGGCGTCGACCTGCACGTCCGCCCTGGCGAGGTCTACGGAGTCGTCGGCACCAGCGGCGCCGGCAAGTCCACCCTCATCCGCTGCGTGAACATGCTGGAGCGTCCGACCTCCGGCACCGTCACGGTGGACGGGGTCGAGCTGACCGCGCTGTCCGGCGGCGAGAACCGGGCCGGCCGGGAACTGCGGGAGGCGCGGCGCCGGATCGGCATGGTCTTCCAGCACTTCAACCTGCTCTCCTCGCGGACCGTCCAGCAGAACGTCGAGCTCCCGCTGGAGATCATCGGACTGGACCGCACCCAGCGCCGCCGCAAGGCCGCCGAACTGCTCGACCTGGTCGGCCTCGGCGACAAGGCCCGCAGCTACCCCAACCAGCTCTCCGGCGGCCAGAAGCAGCGCGTCGGCATCGCCCGGGCCCTGGCCGGCGACCCCAAGGTGCTGCTCTCCGACGAGGCCACCTCGGCGCTCGACCCGGAGACCACCCGTTCGATCCTCAAGCTGCTGCGCGACCTCAACCAGCAGCTCGGCCTCACCGTCCTGCTGATCACCCACGAGATGGACGTCATCAAGTCCGTCTGCGACTCCGCGGCCCTGATGCGCGGTGGCCGGGTGGTCGAGTCCGGCAGGCTGACCGACCTGCTGGCCGAGCCCGGCTCAGAGCTGGCCCGCGAGCTGTTCCCGCTCAGCGAGTTCGGCACCGGCCACCCCGGCTCGACCGTGCTGGAGATCACCTTCCAGGGCGACTCCTCGGCCCAGCCCTTCGTCTCCCAGCTGGCCCGCACCTACCAGATCGACATCAACATCCTCGGCGCCGCGGTGGAGACCATCGCCGGCCGGATGGTCGGCCGGATGCGGGTCGAGCTCTCCGGCGGCCACCAGGACAACGTGGTGCCGATCGGCTACCTGCGCGAGCAGGGCCTACAGGTGGACGTACTGGGCGCGGCGGACGGAGCGGTGGCATGACCTGGGACCAGATGTGGGCCCTGATGGGGCCCGCCACGCAGGAGACCTTCCAGATGGTCGGCGTCTCCACGGCCGTCACCGTGCTGCTCGGCCTGCCGCTGGGCATCCTGCTGGTGCTGACCGACAAGGGCGGGCTGCTGGCGAACCGGGCCGTCAACAAGTCGATCGCCTTCGTGGTGAACATCGCCCGCTCGGTGCCGTTCATCATCCTGATGATCGCGCTGATCTCCTTCACCCGCTGGCTGGTCGGCACCTCCATCGGCTGGCAGGCGGCGACCGTGCCGCTCACCATCGGCGCCATCCCGTTCTTCGCCCGCCTGGTCGAGACCTCCGTCCGCGAGGTCGACCGCGGCCTGGTCGAGGCCGTCCAGGCGATGGGCGGCAGCACCTGGACGATCGTCCGCAAGACGCTGCTCCCGGAGGCGCTGCCCGGCATCGCCGCCTCGGTGACCACCACGATCATCACGCTGATCAGCTACTCCGCGATGGCCGGCACGGTCGGCGGCGGCGGCCTCGGCACGCTCGCCGTCAACTACGGCTACCAGCGCTTCGAGACCGCCTTCATGTGGGTCATCGTGGCCGAGCTGGTGATCCTCGTCACCGCCGTCCAGCTGATCGGCGACTTCGCCGTCCGGCGCCTCGCCAACCGCGGCGGCACCGGCGGCCGGACCCGCCTGCTGGGCCGCACCCCGGCCGGACCGGCCGCCCCCGACGAGGACCTCGTCGCCCCCTAGACCTCCCGGGTCCGACACCGGACCACGGCTCCCCGTATCACGCAGAAAGGCACTTTTCGTGCGCAACGCCCTGAAGTTCACCAGCATCCTCGCCACCGCCGGCATCGCCCTCTCGCTGGCCGCGTGCGGCAGCTCCGGGTCCTCCTCCTCGGACCCGAACGCGCCGCTCAAGGTCATCGCCAGCCCCACCCCGCACGGGCAGATCCTCAAGTACGTCAAGGACAACCTCGCGGCCAAGGCGGGCCTCAAGCTCGACATCAAGGAGGTCACCGACTACGTGACCCCCAACACGGCGGTGCAGGACGGTTCGGCCGACGCCAACTACTTCCAGCACGTCCCGTACCTGGAGGACTTCAACAAGAAGCACGGCACCGACATCGTCTCGGTCGAGCCCGTGCACCTGGAGCCGCTCGGCGTCTACTCCAAGAAGGTCAAGTCGATCGCCGACCTGCCGGACGGCGCCACCGTCGGCCTGCCCAACGACGCCACCAACGAGGGCCGCGCGCTCAAGCTGCTCGCCGACAACAAGCTCATCACGCTGAAGGACGGCGTCACCACCGCCGCCACCCCGGCCGACGTGACGGGCAACCCGAAGAACCTCAAGTGGAAGGAGCTGGAGGCCGCCCAGCTGCCCCGCTCCATCGCCGACCTCGACGCCGCCGTCATCAACGGCAACTACGCGCTCGACTCCGGCCTGAAGCCCGCCACCGACGCGCTGGTGCTGGAGAAGGCCGAGGGCAACCCGTACGCCAACATCCTCGCCGTGAAGAAGGGCAAGGAGAACGACCCGCGCGTGAAGAAGCTGGCCGAGCTGCTGCACTCCGACGAGGTCAAGAAGTACATCGACGACACCTTCCAGGGCTCGGTCATCCCGGCCTTCTGAGCCGCGGTCCGATCCACGCCCTGACCCCGACCGGGCCCCCGCCGCACCTCGGCGGGGGCCCGGTCGGGCAGGATGCACCCGGGGCGCCCTGGTCGGCGGCGTTCTGACGTACCGTCGTGCGGGCGGCGCACCGCGTGACACCCGGGGCACGGCGGGGGCGTACGGTGTTGTGTTCACGACCCGGCGAGGAGAGACGGCATGGCAGCGAGCTTCCCCGAGACCGCCATCAGCACCGAACGGCTTCTGCTGCGGCCCCTTGCGGAGGACGACGCGCCCGGCCTGGCCACGATGATGGCGGACGAACTCGTCCTGGCCTGGACCGATCTGCCGCACCCCTTCACCGAGGCGTACGCGACCGAACTCGCCCGCACCCTCGCCCCCGCCCACCGGGCCGCCGGCCGCGGCATCGTCTTCGCCGTCACCGAGCACCTCACCCAGCGCCTGGTCGGCCTGGTCGAACTGCGCAACACCGACTGGCGCCTGCGCAGCACCGAGATCTCCTACGTCACCGCCTCCTGGGCTCGCGGCGAGGGCTACGCGCCCGAGGCCGTCCTCGGCGTCAGCCAGTGGCTGTTCGAGGACCGCGACTTCCTGCGCCTGGAGCTGCGCACCGCTGCCGGGAACACCGCGGCCCAGCAGGTCGCCCAGAAGATCGGCGGCATCAGCGAGGGCGTGCTGCGCAGCGCCTGGATAGTCCGGGGCGAGTCCGGCGGGTCCGGCGAGGCCGCGGTGGAGAGCCGCAGCGACCTCATCCTGTGGAGCCTGCTCCCGGAGGACCTGGACGCGCCCGAGCCCGAGCCGCAGCGGGGCGGCTGGCACGGCGACCAGCGCTACGTGCTGCGCGACTGAGCCGCCCCGATCGCGCGAGCCGCCCGCGCCACCTGAGCCGTTCGTGCCGCTCACCCGCCACCGGCTCGTCACGGACATGTGTACGAGATGTCGGCGCCGAGGGGATCACACCCGGTAGCCTCTGCACCGGCGCCGCACACCGGCGCGGTTTGTCGGCGCACCGAGTCGCACACCGGGTGACACCACAGGGACACCCCGGGTCGCAGGCCGGTCCGCGCACCGAGTCGAGGGAGAACGGCCGCAGATGGCTGACCGGATCACGGTCATCGGGTGGGACGGCACGCCGCTGACCGAGGCCGCCGGCGCGGCCCTCGCCGCAGCGACCCTGGTGGCCGGCGCCCCCTACCAACTGAACGCCCTCCCGGTGCCGGACGTTGCCGAGCGGATCACCCTCGGCAACGTCTGGCAGGCCGCCCGGCGGATCGCCGAGCACCGCGGCGCCGCCGTCGTGGTCGCCGAGGGCGACCCGGGCTTCTTCGGCGTCGTGCGCGCGCTGCGCCGCCCCGAGTACGGCCTCGAACTGGAAGTCCTGCCCGCCGTCTCCTCGGTCGCCGCCGCCTTCGCCCGGGCCGGCATGCCCTGGGAGGACGCCCAGGTGGTCAGCGCCCACGGCGGACGGCTGCGCCGCGCGGCCAACATCTGCCGGGCCCACCCCAAGGTCGCGGTGCTGACCGCGCCCGGCGCGGGGCCGAGCGAACTGGCCCTCATGCTGCGCGGGGTGCACCGGACCTTCGTGGTCTGCGAGGCCCTCGGCACCCCGGACGAGGACGTCACCGTCCTCACCTCCGACCGGATCGCCGACCACGTGTGGCGCGACCCCAACGTGGTGCTGGTGATCGGCGGCCACGGCGGTCCCCAGGCCGGCGGGGTCGACACGGAGGCCGGCTGGCTGGCAGGGCGCCCGGTCGGCTTCCCCGGCGCGGACCGCGGCTGGGCGCTCCCCGGTGACGCCTACGCGGGCGCCGGGCGCGCGGGGGACGAGCCCGGCGCATCGGAGGCGCTCCCCGCGCACGTGCGCGCCCTGGTGCTGGCCCGTCTGGGTGCTCGTCCGGGGGACCTGGTCTGGTCGGTCGGCGCGGGCAGCGGCGCCCTCGCGGTGGAGGCGGCCCGCTTCGGCGCGGCCGTGGTCGCGGTCGAGGCGTCCCGCTCGGCCTGCGCCGGGTTGGCGGTGAACGCGCGCCGGTACGGCGTCGAGGTGGAGACCGTGCACGGGCAGGGCCCCGAGGTGCTGGGCGGCCTGCCCGAGCCGGACGTGGCGGTGGTGGAGTCCGGCGGCCTCGACGTGGTGCGCGCGGTGCTGGCCCGCCGTCCTGAGCGGTTCGTCGCGGTGCCCCGGACCCTCGCGGAGGGGGAGCAGATCCACCGGGCGATCACCGAGGCCGGCTACCGGGCGGACGGTGTGCTGCTGCAGTCCACTCCGCTGTCGGCCGCCGGTGGCGCCGGTGGCGGGCTGGTTCTGGGGGCGGGTGGAACCGGCGTGCTGCTGCTCTGGGGTGAGCAGATCGCGTGAAGGACCGGGGTGCGTCCTGTGGATTCGGCCTGATCCGCCGGGCGCATTCTGCTCCCGCGCTGTGCTGCTGAGGGGTCGTGGTGGGGCCGGGCGGTGATCCAGGTCGCATCCGGACACCGATTCGAGAGGTGACCGTGCTGGGCCGGTAGTGTGGCGTCCTGGGCGGCTGCGGCGGTCGGCGACCCACCCGATTCAGTCGGTTTGTCGCCTTTTTGACGTGGTGCAATCCGGTTTTGCTCGGAGTGTGGGCAATTCGACGGGCCGCGTGCCGGACCTGGAGAATGCCGTAGGGTCCGGTGCGGTCGTGCCGGTTGCTCCGGGTTGTCGTTGTTTCAGATGGTGCGCCGCCCGGTGTGGGCGGTGCGCAGGCCGGGGTGCCGCAGTGCGCCGGAAAGACTTGGGCCGCAGCGCCTCGGCGCGGCGGCCGCGTGTGGTTGAGGGACGGGCCGGTGCAGGCCCGGCCCGTGCGGATGGGCGCTGCGGTCGGTGATCGTGTCGCCAAGGGCGCGGCAGCGGCCTGGAAGGAGCGTTTGACAATGACCGATGGCGGCCACGTCCCGGGCGAGGGACTGCCGGAGCACCTGAACGCCGGGCCGGACACGCTCGGCGGACCGGAGGGCGTCGCGGGCGTTGCACCCCTCCAGGGCGTCGCGACGGACGGCGGTGTGATCCCGAACCCGACGGCGCCGGGCCACGGCCCGGCCGGTGGTGCGATGCCCCCCGGCGCGGGTGTCATCCCGCCGCAGGGCCAGCCTCTGGGCGCGTCCGGCTTCGCCGTACCGGCCCCCGGCCTGTCGGCTTCCGGCGTACCGGCTCCCGGTGTGCCCGGTGAGGGCTGGGGAATCGACCCGGGCGCCCCGCGTCCGGCCTTCCACTTCCTCGACCAGGACGACGAGGACGACGTCCTGCTGATGCCCGGTCCGCAGGGCTCCTGGGGCGAGCCGCTGGCGCCCCTCCCGACCGAGCAGACGCCGCTCGCCCCGCAGCAGGACGGCACGCCGGTCGAGCCTTCGTGGCCGCCGCTGGAGCCGCCGGCGCTCGGCGCCGAGCAGGCGCAGCAGCCGTTCCACGCCGCCCCGGCGCACCCGCAGGCCACGGAGGCGATGACGGCTGCTCAGCCGCCGCGCCGCCCGCTGCACGCAGGCCCGCCGATCCCGGACCCGTCGCTGATGACCGGCCAGGTCCCGGTGCGCTCGCTCGCCGACCGCGGCCCGTCGCAGGGCGGCACGCCCGCGCACGGCATCCCGGTGGTAGGCCGGCCGCCGATGGCCGAGGCCGTCGCCCCGGCGCCGGCCGCCGCGCCGCAGGCCGTTCCGGCAGCGCCCGCGCCTTCGGTGGCGCCCGTGGTTCCCGCGACGGAGGCCCAGGAGTTCCAGCAGGTGCCGCTGGCCTCGTACCCGGTCGAGGCCCAGCTGGCCGTCGAGACGGTCGGGGCGATCGAGGTGATCGAGGTCGTCGAACTGCCGGAGGCCGTCGTCGTCGCCGAGGCCGTGGTGGATGCGGCGCCGGCCGCCGTGGCCGAGCCGGTCCCGGCGGAGTCCGGCCAGCCGGTCGTCGACCCGAGCGGCACGCCCCTCGCCGGGGCCGTGGTGACGGCGCCCGCCGAGGCTCCGGTCGAGATCGTCGCCGAGCCCGTCGCCGAGGTTGGCGTCGAGGCCGCCGCGCAGGCCGCGCCCGCGGAGCAGACCGAGGCCCCCGCCCCGGCCGGCCCGCCGCGGCGCATCTCCGCATTCCTCGCCGCGCCCACCGGTCTGCCTCCGGTCGCGGCGGCCGCGCAGGCCCCGGTGGCCGAGGAGGTCGCCCCGCAGCAGCCCGCTCCCATAGCGGCCGAGGAGTCGGTCGAGGAGCCGGTCCAGGCCGCCCCGCCCGTCGAGGCCGCTGGAGCGGTCGAGCCCGGCGAGCCTGCCGAGGCCGTGGCGCCCGCGCCGGAGGCGGTCGTCGAGCCCGTCGTCGAAACGGTCGTCGAGGCGGTCGCCGAGACCGCCGCCGGCACGGGCGAGATGCCCTCCGGCCAGGCCGTCGTCGAGCCCGTCGAGCCTGCCGTCGAGGTCGCTGCCGAGCCCGTTGTCGAGCCCGCCGAGGGCGAGCAGCCGCAGGAGGCCGCGCCGGTCGTGGACCAGGCCGTCGAGGCCCCGGTCGAGCCGGTCGTCGAGCCCGTCGTCGAGCCTGAGACCGAGGCCGCCGCAGCGGAGACCGCGCCGCAGCAGGTCGCGGACGCCACCCCGGTCACCGAGGCTGCCGACGCCACCGAGCCCGTTGCCGCACCCGCCGAGCCGGTCACCGAGACCGCCGCCGAGCCGGTCGCCGAGGCTGCCCCGGCCACCCCGGAGGACCAGACCCAGCCCGTCACCGAGCCGGCCGCAGAGTCCGCCGAACAGGCCCCCGCCGCCGAGGCCCCCACCGTCGAGCCCGTGGCCGCCGAGTCCGTCGCCGAGGAGGCCGCCACACCGGAGGCCCCCGCCGCCGACCAGGCCGCTGACGCGTCCGTGGCAGCCGAGGCCCCCGCCGCCGAGCAGCAGCCGGCCGAGCCTGCCGAGCAGGCCGTCGAGCCGCAGACGGAGGCATCGACGGAGGAGCCGGCGGAGCCGCCGACGGAGGACCAGGCGGAGCAGCCGGCCGAGGAAGCGTCGGCCGAGGAGCAGGCCGAGGAGCCGGCCGAGCCCCGCGGCCCGGCCGCGCCCGGCTTCGGCGAGGCCGAACGCGAGGCCGTCCACCAGGTGATCCGCGAGCGCCGCGACATCCGCAACGGCTTCCGCCCGGACCCGATCCCGCACGAGGTGCTGATCCGCGTCCTGGAGGCCGCCCACACCGCGCCCAGCGTCGGCTACTCCCAGCCCTGGGACTTCGTGGTGATCCGCTCGGCCAAGACCCGCCGGCGGATGCACGCCCTGGCCGAGCGCCAGCGCGAGGTGTACGCGGACTCGCTGCCCAAGGGCCGGGCCAAGCAGTTCAAGGAAATCAAGATCGAGGCCATCCTCGAGACGCCGGTCAACATCGTGGTGACCGCCGACCGCACCCGCGGCGGCCGGCACACGCTGGGCCGGCACACCCAGCCCCAGATGGCCCCGTACTCGGCCGCGCTGGCGGTCGAGAACCTCTGGCTGGCCGCCCGCGCCGAGGGCCTGGGCGTCGGCTGGGTGAGCTTCTTCGACGACGAGGAGCTGGTCCGCGAGCTCGGCCTGCCCGAGCACCTGGAGGTCGTCGCCTACCTGTGCGTCGGCTTCGTCGACTCCTTCCCGGACGAGCCCGAGCTGGAGCAGCAAGGCTGGGCCAAGAAGCGCCCGCTGTCCTGGGTGGTCCACGAGGAGCAGTACGGCAACCGCGCGCTGCCCGGCGAGGAGCCGCAGAGCCTGCTCGCCGAGACCCTGCGCGGCATCCGCCCGCTGGACGCCAAGGCGCTCGGCGAGGCCTGGGACCGGCAGAAGCGGATGACGAAGCCGGCCGGCTCGCTCGGCATGCTGGAGATCATCTCCGCCCAGCTGTGCGGCCTGTCCCGCAAGTGCCCGCCGCCGATCCCGGAGCCCGCCTGCGTGGCGATCTTCGCGGGTGACCACGGCGTGCACGCGCAGGGCGTCAGCCCGTGGCCGCAGGAGGTGACCGCCCAGATGGTCGGCAACTTCCTGGCCGGGGGAGCGGTGATCAACTCCTTCGCCAAGCAGATCGGCACCGAGGTCTGCGTGGTCGACGTCGGTGTCGCCGCCGAACTGCCGGAGGCCATCCAGCAGGGCCGCACCACCGGCCTGCTGCCGCGCAAGGTCAAGCCCGGCACCGCCGACATGACCCAGGGTCCGGCGATGACCCGCGAGGAGGCCCTCAAGGCCATCGAGGTCGGTATCGAGACCGCCCGCGACCTCGTCGCGGCGGGCAACAAGGCGCTGGTCACCGGCGACATGGGGATCGCCAACACCACCGCCTCGGCCGCCCTGATCTCGGTGTTCACCGGCCTCGACCCGGCCGAGGTCACCGGCCGCGGCACCGGCATCGACGACGAGACGCACGCCCGCAAGATCGAGGTCATCCGGGCCGCGCTGGCCCTGCACCGGCCCGACCCGGCCGACCCGATCGGCGTCCTCGCCGCCGTCGGCGGCCTGGAGCACGCGGCCCTGGCCGGCTTCCTGCTGGGCGCGGCCTCGCTGCGCACCCCGGTGGTCCTGGACGGCGTCATCGCGGGTTCGGCCGCGCTGGCGGCCAAGGCGATCGCCCCCGAGGTGCTGGCGGCCTGCATCGCCGGCCACCGCTCCGCCGAGCCCGGCCACCAGGCCGCGCTGGCGAAGCTGGGCCTGCGTCCGCTGATCGACCTGGACCTGCGGCTCGGCGAGGGCACCGGTGCCCTGCTGGCCCTGCCGCTGGTGCAGAGCGCGGCCCGGGCGATGCACGATGTAGCCACCTTCGACTCCGCCGGGGTCACCGAGAAGGGCTGACGTCCTCCGTCACCACTCCGCGGACCGGCCCGAGGGCGCGCCGGTCCGCGGAGCGGCGTCACGCCGCACCCGCACCCCGGACCCTCACCCCCGATCAGGAGCACCGCCGATGACCGCGCCCACCCCGCACCCCAGCACCGAAGGCCGTACCCCGTACCCGGTCGGCCTGCTGCTCGCCGGCCGCCGCGTGGTCGTGGTCGGCGGCGGCCAGGTCGCGCAGCGCCGGCTCCCCGCGCTGATCGCCACCGGTGCGGAGCTGCACCTGATATCGCCGGCCACCACCCCGGCCGTGCAGGCGATGGCCGACGCGGGCGAGCTCACCTGGCACGCCCGCCCGTACCGGGACGGCGACCTGGCCGGCGCCTGGTACGCCCTGGTCGCCACCGACGACCCGGCGGTCAACGGTGCCGTCAGCGCCGAGGCCGAGCGCGAGCGGGTGTTCTGCGCCCGCAGCGACGACGCCGCCGCCGCCACTGCCTGGACCCCGGCCAGCGGCCGCGACGCGGGTGCCACCGTCGCGGTCCTCACCGGTGACCCGCGCCACTCCGCCGCTCTGCGCGACGCCATCGTGGACGGCCTGCGGGACGGCTCGCTGGCCGTCCGCCAGTTCCGCGCGCACGGCGTCGGCGGCGCCTCGGGCCAGCCGGGCCAGGGGAGTGTCGCCCTGGTCGGCGGCGGCCCGGGCGACCCGGATCTGATCACCGTGCGCGGCCGCCGCCTGCTGGCCGACGCCGACGTGGTGGTCGCCGACCGCCTCGCCCCGCGCGAGCTGCTCGCCGAACTGCCCGAGCACGTCGAGGTGATCGACGCTTCCAAGATCCCCTACGGCCGGTTCATGGCCCAGGAGGCGATCAACCGGACGCTGATCGAGCACGCCAGGGCCGGCAAGTTCGTGGTCCGGCTCAAGGGCGGCGACCCGTACGTCTTCGGGCGCGGCGGCGAGGAGCTGCTCGCCTGCGCCGAGGCCGGACTGCCGGTCACTGTCGTCCCGGGCATCTCCAGCTCGATCAGCGTCCCGGCGGCGGCCGGCGTCCCGGTCACCCACCGGGGCATGACGCACGAGTTCACCGTGATCTCCGGTCACGTCGGCCCGGACGACGAGCGCTCGCTCACCAACTGGGAGGCCGCCGCGAAGATGCGCGGCACCCTGGTGCTGCTGATGGCCGTGGACAAGATCGGCGCGATCGCCGCGAAGCTCGTCGAGCACGGCCGCCCGGGCGACACCCCGGTCGCGATCGTCCAGGAGGGCACCACCGCCGCCCAGCGCCGGGTGGACGCCACCCTGGCCACCGTCGCCGCGACCGTCGAGGCCGAGCGGATCAAGCCGCCGGCCGTGATCGTCGTCGGCGACGTGGTCAACGTCCTGGCGGCCGCCTTCGAGCGCTGAGCGCCCGGAGTGGGAAGTCGGGCCCGTCGACTTCCCACTCCGACTTCCCCCTCTGGTCGGCCACTCGGCCACTCCGACCGGCTACTCCAGCGGCTGCTCCGTCCAGATCACCTTCCCCGTCGCCGTGTAGCGCGTCCCCCAGCGGTCCGCGAACTGCGCGACCAGGAACAGCCCGCGCCCGCCCTCGTCGGTGGTCGCCGCGTACCGCAGGTGCGGCGAGGTGCTGCTGCCGTCCGACACCTCGCAGATCAGCGCCCGGTCCCGCAGCAGCCGCACCCGGATCGGCCCGGTGCCGTACCGGATGGCGTTGGTCACCAGCTCGCTCAGGATCAGCTCGGTGACGAACGCCGCCTCGTCCAGCCCCCAGGCCGCCAGCCGCTCCGCGACCTCGGCCCGGACGGCGCCCACCGCCGCCGGTTCGGGCGGCACCTCCCATTCCGCGACCTGGTCCGGCGCCAGCACCCTGGTCCGTGCCACCAGCAGCGCGATGTCGTCCAGCGGACGCTCCGGCAGCATCGCCCCGAGCACGTCCGCGCAGGTCTGCTCCGGTGTGCGCGGCGGCCCGGTCAGCGCCGCCCGCAGCAGTTCGAGCCCCTCACCGATGTCGCGCTCGCGGTCCTCCACCAGCCCGTCGGTGTACAGCACCAGACGGCTGCCCTCCGCGAGGTCCAGCTCGACGTTCTCGAACGGCAGCACCGCCAGCCCCAGCGGCGGCCCGGTCGCCAGCTCCGGGAACACCACCCGCCCGTCCGGGCCCACCACGGCGGGCGGCGGATGCCCGGCGCTGGCCAGCGTGCACCGCCGTGCCACCGGGTCGTAGATCGCGTACAGGCAGGTCGCCCCGGTCAGGGCCGCGCCCTCGCCGCTCCCGGCCTCGTCCTGGTCGATCCGGTTCACCAGGTCGTCCAGGTGCCCCAGCAGCTCGTCCGGCGGCAGGTCCAGTGTCGAGAAGTTGTGGATCGCCGTCCGCAGCCGGCCCATCGTCGCCGCCGCGTGCAGGCCGTGCCCCACCACGTCCCCGACGACCAGGGCCACCCGCGCGCCCGGCAGTGGGATCACGTCGAACCAGTCGCCGCCCACCCCGGCCTGGGCCGGCAGGTAGCGGTGCGCGACGTCCAGCGCGCTCTGCGGCGGCAGGTTGCGCGGCAGCAGGCTGTGCTGGAGCGTCACCGCCATCGCGTGCTCCCGGGTGTAGCGGCGCGCGTTGTCGATGCACACCGCCGCGTGCGCCACCAGCTCCTCGGCCAGCACCAGGTCGTCCGCCTCGAACGCCTCCGAGCGGTCCGCCCGCCAGAACCGGGCCACCCCCAGCAGCACCCCGCGCGCCCGCAGCGGCACCCGCACCATCGAGTGCACCCCGTACGCCAGCACCCGGGCCGACCGCTCCGGATCCTGCTCCCGCCACCTCGGGGCCTGGGCCAGCCAGGGCTCCAGCCCCGACTCCCCGCTGTGCAGCGCCCCGGCCAGCGGGGTGGCCGGCACCACGTCCAGCACCGTGTCCACCGGGTAGAACGGGGCGTCGTCCCGGATCCCGGCGAGCGCCACGCGGCGCATCCGCCCCAGCGAGGTGCCCGGCGGCGGCTCCTCGCCCGTCAGCACCTGGTCCGCCAGGTCCACCGTGACGAAGTCCGCGAACCGGGGCACCGCGACCTGCGCCAGCTCCTCCGCCGTCCGCGTCACGTCCAGCGAGCTGCCCACCGTCACCCCGGCGTCGTACAGCAGCCGCAGCCGCCGCTGCGCGCCCTCGGCCCGGCCGGACAGCGCCAGCAGCTCGGTGGAGTCACGCAGCGTGGCGACGCAGCCCGGCGGGCCGCCCACCTGGTCGGTGAGCCGGACGTTCACCGCCAGCAGCCGCTCCCCGGCCAGCACCACCTCGTCCGTCACCGGGCGCTGGGCGGTCAGCAGCTCCTCGGGCGCGGGTTCCAGGCCCAGCTCGGTCACCGGCCGGCCCTCGGCGTCCGGCGGCAGGTCCAGCAGCCGCCGCGCCTCGTCGTTGCAGAGCAGCAGCCGACCGTCCGCGCCGACGATCATGACGCCCTCGCGCACCGCGTGCAGCACGGCCGCGTGGTGCTCGTACATCCGGGTCATCTCCGCCGGGCCCAGCCCGTGGGTCTGGCGCCGCAGCCGCCGGCTGATCAGCGCCGTGCCGAGGGTGGCCAGCCCGACCGCGCCCGCGGCGGCGCCCAGCACCACCGGCAGCTGCCGCTCGCTCGCGCTGCTGACGCTGCGCACCGTGACGCCCGCCGAGACCAGCCCGGCCACCGAGCCGTCCGGCGCGTACACCGGGACCACCGCCTGGACCAGCGGGCCGAGCGAGTCGGTGACGCGCTCGGTCACCACCTGCCCGTGCACCGCGGGCAGGTAGGTGCCGACGAACTTGTGGCCGATCAGGGCCGGGTCGGGGTGGGTGTAGCGGACGCCGTCGTCGTTCAGCACGACGATGAAGCCGACGCCCGACGACATCCGCGCGGCCTCCGCCTTGGGCTGCAGGACCGCGGTCGGGTCGGGGGAGCGCAGCGCGTCGACGATGCCCGGCGAGTTGGCGAAGGTCTGCGCGACCGCCACCGACCGGTTGCGGGCCTCGTGGTCGGCGTCGGTGCGCGACTGCACCACCAGCGCCACCGCGGCCGCCGCCACCAGCAGCAGGACGACGAGGACCTGCAGCGCGAACACCTGCCCGGCCACCGACCGGTGCCGTACGGGCCACGGCCGCTTCGCGCGTGGCAGCTGTAGCCGACCGTTTGGGCGCCCACCGGAGGAGCCGGCGGAACCAGTAGCACCAGAGGCCGACGGAGCCCAGGATCGGCCCGGAAAACGGGCCATACGGCCATGTTTGCACCATGGCTGGCACAGGGCCAAGGCCAGCCCGCCCCGCGGCTTGGGCCGTTTGGCCTTCCCCGCCCCGCCTTGGCAAGATCGCAGGGTGTCCGAACCCAGCACCATCACCGACCCCGCCGACCCCCGCCTCGGCGACTACACCGGCCTCACCGACGTCGAACTGCGCCGTCGGCGCGAACCCGCCGAAGGCCTGTTCATCGCGGAGGGGGAGAAGGTCATCCGCCGCGCCCTCGCCGCCGGCTACCGGATGCGGTCGATGCTGCTGACCTCCAAGTGGCTGGAGGTGATGGCCGACGTCATCGCCGAGGCGGACGCCCCCGTCCACGTCGTCGAGCCGGGGCTCGCCGAAGCCGTCACCGGCTACCACGTCCACCGCGGCGCGCTCGCCTCGATGGAACGCAAGCCGCTGCCGCAGGCCGCGGAGCTGCTCGCCGGGGCCCGCCGGGTCGCCGTCCTGGAAGGCCTGGTCGACCACACCAACCTCGGCGCGATCTTCCGCAGCGCCGCCGCCCTCGGCATGGACGCCGTCCTGCTCTCGCCCGACTGCGCCGACCCGCTGTACCGGCGCGCCGTGAAGGTCTCCATGGGCGCCGTCTTCGCGGTGCCCTACGCCCGGCTCGACCCCTGGCCGGCCGCCCTGGAGACCGTCCGCACCGCCGGATTCACCCTGCTGGCCCTGACCCCGGCCGACGGCGCCGTCGACCTCGCCGGCCTCGCCCCGCACCGCCTCCCCAAGGCGGCCCTGATGCTCGGGGCCGAAGGCGACGGCCTGACCGGCCCCGCCCTCGCCGCCGCCGACCACGCCGTCCGCATCCCGATGGCCCACGGCATCGACTCCCTCAACGTCGGCGCCGCCGCCGCCGTCTCCTTCTACGCCGTCACCGCCCCCACCGCCTGACGGGGACGTCGGCCTCCCCTCTCACGCCGGAGGAGCCCCCACGTAGAAAGCGGGAAGCAGGAAGTCGGCCAGGCCGACTTCCTGTGCCGCGCCCTCCCGTGCTCAGCCCGCCGCAGCGGTGGGCGGAGCCGGGGCGGCGGCCGGGGGCTGGGTGGCGGGGCCGGAGGCGCCGGGCCAGGACTCGTCCAGGGTGCCGTCGGTACGGACGGTGTAGCGGGTGGAGGTGGTCGCGCCGGTCGCGGCGACCCGCTCCTCGCGGACGACCGTCCCGCCGTCGAGCCGCCAGGTGGCCGTCGCCTGCGGGTCGGCGGCTGAGGTGCGGGAGGTGGCGGCGACCGGGGTGTCCCCGATGAAGGAGAAGAGCTGGACGAGGTCGACCGGCACCGAGCCCTCGGCCCGCCGCAGGACGACGACCGCAGCCGGGGCGCCCTTGTACCGGGCGGGCAGCACGGAGCTGAGCACGACCTGCGGGCCGGCCCCGACCGACCGGCCGTCCCGGAGCGCGATGCCGGGCCCGCCGGTCCCGTCGGGGTAGCTGCGGTTGGGCCAGTCCACCACCGGCCCCGATCCGTACGGGGGCGCCAACGGGCTGTCGCCCGTGCCGCCGTGTGCGGCCGCAGCCGCGGCGGGCGGGGTGGCCGGAGGCTGGGCGGCGGGAGGTTGGGTGCCGGGGGCTGCGGCGGCGGCCCCGTCCACCGAGGTCCCCGGCACGGCCTGCGCGCCGCCCGCGGCGGGCGCACTGGCGCTGGACCCGCCGGACGGCCGCTGGCCCTGCTTGCTGCGGTTCTCGCACCCCTGGGCGGCCGCGATGGCCAGTGCGACGCCGAGCGTCACGGTGACGAAGACCACGAGCCGTTGCCGCAGCAGCCGCTGCCGCGCGTTGCCGGGCCGCCCGCCGGGGGCGGGGGTGTGCTGGCGGTCCCGGGGGTGCCCGCGGTCGCGGGTGCCGGGCCGGCCGGGGGGCGGGGTGTGCGGCCGCTCCCGCAGCGGGCGGGTCACCGGTGTGGCCTCGGGCCGGGGGAGCGGGGCGGTGGCCGCCTGCGAGCGCCGGGCCGCGGCTGCGGCGGCGGCCCGGGAC
>NZ_JBHXML010000079.1:0-7187 GCF_042720345.1 Kitasatospora sp. NPDC058478
GTCCCGCGCCGACGGCCTTCGAATGGGGTGCTCAGAACACCGGCTGGCCGGCGCGCACCAGGCGCCAGGAGTCGGTGAAGAAGTCGGCCGGGTCGATGACGCCCTTGGCCTTCACCCAGGCGATCATCGTGTTGCGGATCTCGTCCGAGTTCGACCAGACCAGCTTGGCCTGCGCCACGTGCGGGAAGTTGCCGCCGCCGTTGGCACGGTAGTTGTTGACCGCCAGGACGAACTGCGCGGCCGGGTCGATCGGCTTGCCCTGGAACGACAGGTTGACGATCCGCCGGCCCTTCGGCTGCGCGATGTCGATGTCGTAGCTCAGCCCGTACAGCGAGTCGTAGTTGTAGTCCGGCGTGGTCTCCGCGCCGGTCAGCGCGTCCTTGTCGACCGGCGCGCCCGGGGCAAGCTGGTTGTAGTACTTGGCCGAGAACTCCAGGTAGTCCTTCAGCTGCGCACCCGTCAGGACGCGCGCCTCCAGGGTGTTCTCGTAGATGTACAGACCCGCCGCGTCGCGCAGCTTCACCTGGCCCGCCGGGATCAGCGCCGTCCGGTTGAACGGCGCCGCCTGCGCCAGCACCGGCAGGTTGGCGTACTGCCCGCCCGCCAGCGCCGCCTTCACCGCGTCCGCCTGCACCCGGCCGATCAGGTCGATGATCGGAGTCGCCCGGAACCGCGCCTCGGCGATCGACAGGTCCGTCTTGCAGGTGCCGATCTGCTGGTTGACGTACGCCACGACCTTCTTGTGCTGCTCGGTCAGCGCGTCCACGATCTCCGGGTTCTCCGGCACGGTGTTGGAGTTCAGCACCCGCGAGGACACCGAGAGGACCTTCCACGCGCCGTCGGCGAACTCGACGTCGAAGTCGAAGCAGCTCAGGCGCTGGCCCCAGCACAGCGGCTCGGAGAGCACCACGGTCTTACCGGTCTTCTTGTTGACGATCAGCCGCTGCGCCACCTCCTTGTGGGTGTGGCCCACCAGCACCGCGTCGATGCCCGGAACGGTCTCGGCCATCTCACCGGAGGCGTCCTCGGGCCAGGGCAGCTGGTCGCCGTAGGTGGTCGGCTCGTCGATGCCGGAGTGGGCGGAGACGACGATGACGTCCGCGCCCGCGGCCTTCATCCGGGGCACGTACTTGGCGGCCGTCTCGACGATGCCCGGGAAGACCATCTTGCCGGTGACGTTGGCCTTGTCCCAGATCGCGATGCCCGGGTTGGTGAGGCCGAGGATGCCGACCTTCAGCGGGGTGTCCTCGTCCAGCCACACCTCCTTGATCACGTACGGCTTGAAGGCCGGCTTCTCGTTCTTCGCGTGCAGCGCGTTGGCGCCCAGCAGCGGGAACTCCAGCTGGTCCTCGAAGGCCTTCAGGGTGGGGATGCCGTAGTTGAACTCGTGGTTGCCGAGCGCGGCGGCGTCGTAGCCCATGAGGTTCATCGCGACGGCCATCGGGTGGTCGGGCACGTTGTCGCCGTCGGTGGCGATCGGCTCGATCCGGGCGTAGTAGTAGGTCAGCTGGGTGCCCTGGATGATGTCGCCGGAGTCGATCAGCAGGCAGCGGTCCCAGCCCTTCTCCTCGCGGACCTGGTTGGCCAGGGTGGAGATCTTGGCGAGGCCGACGTCGTTGTGCGCCTTGTCGGCGTACACGGCGTCGGTGAAGTAGTCCCAGTTGAGCACCCGGCCGTGCAGGTCGGTGGTGCCCATGACGGTGAAGGCCTGCTTGCGGCCCTTGCGCTTGCCCTTGGCGGCCGCCGGAGCCGGCTCGGCGGCCACGGCGGCGGGGGCGGCGGCGACGACTGCTCCGCCGGTCAGGGCGGCGCCGGCGGCGGTGGCGGCGGACCGGGTGACGAAGTCACGGCGGTTCAGGGGCATGGACGACTCTCCCGGGTGGGGACTGACGGGCCGATGGACCGTCAACTGGTGTTCGGGTGGCGTGCCGACGCGCATCGACGCGCGTAGAAGGACGCGCGTAGAAGTGTGCCGTGCGGGCCCGGCCGGTGAATAGCCCTCCGACGTTTCCAGCAGGTGAGATCTTGGCGACTCGTTCGTGACGGGGGTGCGCGGAGGGTGGGGTGGTAAGGGGTTCCGGGGCAGAACCCTCGGGGTCCTGCCGGGTCCTGCCTGGGCTTCCTCGGGCAGGACCCTCAGTTCAGGTCGGCGACCAGTCGGCGCACCTCGCGGCCGAGCTCCGCCTCCGGGTCCGGCGCGTCCGGCCCCGCCCACGGCCGCCAGGTCAGCGCCCGCAGGTAGCCGGCCACCGCCACCGGCAGCCGGTGCCGCACGATCTCCGCCGGCACCGGCCCCGGCCCCGCCGAGCGCAGCGCCGCCAGCAGGCCCGCCACCCCCGCCGAATCCGGCAGCGGCACCGTGGCCAGGTAGTCGGACAGCGCCGCGAGCTCGGGATCGGGCCGCGGTGCGGGTTCCGGTGCGGGCTCCGGTTCCGGCCTGGGCGTCGACGGCAGCGGAGGCACCAGCGGCGCCACCAGCGGATCGACGGGCGGCTCCACGGGCAGGACGACGGGCGGCTCCGTCCGCGGGCCCGGCGTCAGCAGCGCGCCCGCCCCGTACAGCCCCGCCACCACCGCCGGCCACCACGTCCCGCCCAGCCCGGCGAAGTGCAGCCCCAGCCCCACCGCGCCGCCTCCGCAGCCGACCAGGTTCCGGGCCGACTCCAGGTACCGCAGCACCCGCCGGCCGGCCCCGTCACTGGTAGCCACGAATCTCCTCGAACACCCCGTCCAGCGAACCCGACCCGTCGAACAGCTTGCCGCCGCTCACGTCCGCGATCCCCTGCAACTGGCCCACCGCCGCCTCCCCGAACTTGATCGGGAACACCGGGATCGACTTCTGCCCGGACGGCAGCCCGTCGTGGAACCGCTTGAAGTCCCCGTCCGAAGCCCCCTCGTTGCTCTCCCCGTCGGTCATCAGCACGATCGACGTGAACCGGTCGTCCCCCGCCGCCGACTGCTGCCGGTCGATCACCCGGTACGCCTCCTCCAGCGAGTCGTACAGCGCCGTACCCCCCGACGCCGCCAGCGACTGCACGTCCGCGTTGATCGACGCCAGCTCCGCCTCCGGGCCCGGCTTGCTCCCCGAGGCCGGCACCGCGTGCGTCCTCGCCCACTTCACCTTCGACGCGAAGGAGATCAGCGTCACCTCCTCGCGGTCCCGGAACCGGCGCACCGCCCGGGTGTCGTCCGCCCCCGTCAACCGGCCCAGCGCCGACTTCAGCGCCGAGATCCGCGAACCCTCCATCGACCCCGAGGTGTCCAGCACGTACACCGTCCGCGACGGCCGCCGCAGCTCGTTCTGGTACGAGGCCAGCAGCCCGTCCGCCACCGCCCGGCTCCCCGGGAACGGCAGCTCCCGCCGCCGGTCCGCCGGCAGCCCGGCCGCCGGCGACACCCCCGGCGCCACCGGGCGGCGCAGCGTCACCTCGGAGATCCGTTTCTGCACGTCCTCCTTCAACAGGTACGCCGTCAACCGCTGGAAGGAGTCCCGCTCCCGCTGCGCGGACGAGGACAGCAACGACAGCGGATAGTCCGCCGACACCACCCCGTCCACCGGGCGGATCACCGTCAACTGCTGGTCCGCCGCCAGCGACTTGTTCATCGACAGCAGCACCGACTCGTAGTTCACCAGCGCCCCGACCTTGCCCGGCTCCGCCCGGGTGTACGCCTGCGCCAGCCAGCCCGAGGAACCCGACGTCAGCTTCTGGCCGGTGAAGAACTGCTTCAACTGCGGCGCCGCCTTCTGCACGTCCCCCTCGGTCAGCGCCGCCCCCGCACCCGAGAACGCCGACGCCACCGCCACCAGCGTCGAGAAGCCCGAGTTCGACCGGGACGGGTCCGCCATCCCGTACGCCAGCTTCCCGGCCGACGCCGCATCCCCGATCTGCGCCCAGGAGACCTTCGAACCGTCCCCCCAGCCGAGCTCGTTGAGGACCGAGGAGCGCACTCCCACCGCGACCGGCGACACCATCACCGGCGTCTCCGACAGCACCTTCGACTTCCCCGCGTCGTCCAGCCGCAGGTACTGGTTGGACGGGAACCACACCGCGTCGTACTTGCCGTCCGCCCGGCCCGAGGACACCGCGTCCGCGCCGTCCAGCGAGCCCGTCCAGGAGAACTGCACCGTCACCCCGGTCGCCTTCCTGGCGTCCTCCAGGATCGGCGCCAGGTCCTGCAGCTCGCTGCCGGCCAGCACCCGCAGCACCCCCGGCTGCGCCGTCGTGGCCGGCGGGTCGGACGGCTTCGGGCCCGGCGGGGTGGAGGTGCAGGCGGCGGCCGCCAGCAGGGTCGCCAGCGCGGCGACCGTCCAACTGTGCTTCTTCATCCGGGAGTTCACTGAGCCTTCCCCTTGGCGGCCTTGATCAGCCTGGTCAGGATGTCGGGCACGGGAATCTGCGGCTGGTTGACCTTCGCCGCCGCGAGATTGGGCGCGAGGACCGGGGTCTTGCCCTTCACCAGCGCGGCGAAGGCGTCCGGGTCGTCCTGCGGACGGAAGCCGAACTTCGCCTCCAGACGGCGCAGTTCGGCGTTGTCGTGCAGCTGGGCGGCCAGCCGCCGGCCGTTCGGCGTGCGGCCGACGATGGTGTGGTCGGTGTAGATGGTGGTGTCCGGGTACAGCACCACCATGTCGCCGGTCGACTCGCCCTTCAGCACCATCGCGGCGGCCTGCGACTCGTACGCGAGCACCAGCGGATTGCCGACCCCGGCCAGGAAGGCCTTGAACGGCTCGTCGCTGCTGCTCTTCTGGCCGCCCTGGATCGCGGTCGCCGTGCGCAGCACGTCCTTGGTGGCGTCGATCCCGGCCTGGTCGTAGACCACCTGGCGGTTGTTCAACAGGTACGACAGCAGGGCGATGTGCAGCGCCCCCGAGGAGGACGTCTCCGGGTCGGTGGTGGTGAGGAACACCGGGCCCTTCAACTCCGCGTGCTCGGTCGCGCCCGCGAGGTCGGGCCAGGTGCGGCCGGCCTTCAGCGCGGCCAGGTAGGCGTCCATCCGGAACGTCCACAGCCCGGTGGAATGGTCCAGGGTGGCCAGGCCGTTGCCCATCAGGACGTCCGCCACCGGGCGGTGCGCGAGGATCACCAGCGGCGAGTAGAACGGCTGGACCGGGACCTCCTTGATGTTCCAGTCCACGCGCAGCTTGTCGGCCGGCGGCTGACTGGCCGGGAACGCGAAGTCCTTCGCGTCGCCGTCCATCAGCCAGGAGCCGATGCTCTCCGCGTTCACCTTCATGCCCTGCTTGGCCAACTCGGCGACGACCTGCGGATCCTGGAAGAAGTCGCGCTTCTCCGAACCGATCAGGCCGGAGACGGTGACGATGTCGCCGCCCGGGTCGTCCTGCGGGATCAGTGCGTACGTCACCCCGCCCAGCAGGGCCAACGCCGCCAACACCCCCAGAGTGCGTCTCATGCCGAACGCCTCCCCCTCGTCCGCTACGTCGTCCGGGTGGTCACCCGGGGGTGACGAGCGTCCCGCCGGGCGGGGAGCGGCGGCCGAACCGGCGGTGAACCAAGGGTGAACACCCCTTCACGGGTTCGCATCGGAAGGCCGGACGGCGACGGCACCCGGGCAGCTGCTCGCACACCGGTCCGAGGATGTGTCAGATTGTTCAACTCGCCTTACGGCAAAGGTCATCCCGCCGTCCGGACCCGCGTCGTGGTTACGCGCCGGTAATGCCTACCCTCAGCAGTATGCGCCGAGCAAAAATCGTCTGCACCCTCGGGCCGGCCACCGACTCGTACGACCAGATCAAATCCCTGGTCGACGCCGGAATGGACATCGCCCGCTTCAACCTCAGCCACGGATCCCACGACGAGCACGAGGAACGCTACCGCCGCGTCCGCAAGGCCGCCGACGAGAGCGGCCGCAGCGTCGGCATCCTCGTCGACCTTCAAGGCCCGAAGATCCGGCTCGACACCTTCGCCCACGGCCCCGTACTTCTCGAACGCGGCGACGAGTTCACCATCTCCACCGACAACGGCGTCGTCGGAGACAAGGACATCTGCGGCACCACCTACCCCGGCCTCGCCGCGGACGTCACCCGCGGCGAACGCATCCTCGTCGACGACGGCCGGGTCACCCTGGAGGTCGTCGAGGTCGACGGGCCGCGCGTGCGCTGCCTCGTCATCGAAGGCGGCCTCGTCTCCGACCACAAGGGCCTCAACCTCCCCGGCGTCGCCGTCTCCGTCCCCGCACTCAGCGACAAGGACGTCGCCGACCTGCGGTGGGGCCTGCGCACCGGCGCCGACCTGATCGCGCTCTCCTTCGTCCGCAGCGGCCGCGACATCGAGGACGTCCACCGGATCATGGCCGAGGAGGGGCGCCTCGTCCCCGTCATCGCCAAGATCGAGAAGCCGCAGGCGGTCGACAACCTGGAATCCATCGTCGACGCCTTCGACGGCATCATGGTGGCCCGCGGCGACCTGGGCGTGGAGATGCCCCTCGAACAGGTCCCGCTCGTCCAGAAGCGCGCCGTCAAGCTCGCCAAGCGCAACGCCAAGCCGGTCATCGTCGCCACCCAGATGCTCGACTCGATGATCAACGCCTCCCGGCCCACCCGGGCCGAGGCCTCCGACGTCGCCAACGCCGTCCTCGACGGGACCGACGCCGTGATGCTCTCCGGCGAGACCTCCGTCGGCAAGTACCCCGTCGAGACCGTCAAGACCATGAGCCGCATCATCGAGGCCGCCGAAACCGACATCCTCGCCGCCGGACTGCCGCCCCTGACCACCGGCAACAAGCCGCGCACCCAGGGCGGCGCCGTCGCCCGCGCGGCCGCCGAGATCGGCGACTTCCTGGACGCCAAATACCTCATCGCCTTCACCCAGTCCGGCGACACCGCGCGCCGACTGACCCGCTACCGCTCACCCATCCCCGTCCTCGCCTTCACCTACGAACCCGCCGTCCGCAGCCAACTCGCCCTCACCTGGGGCGTCGAGACCTTCCTCGGCCCCTTCGCCCCCACCACCGACCAGATGGTCGAACAGGTCGACGCGGCCCTCCTGTCGCTCGGCCGCTGCCAGAAGGGCGACATCGTCGTCATCACCGCCGGCTCCCCGCCCGGCCTCGCCGGCTCCACCAACCTCGTCCGCGTCCACCACGTCGGGACCCTGGACAACTGACCGGAGCGGGGCGCGCGCTACGGGTGGGGCGGCGCCCCCCGGTGGAGTATTGGGGGCGGAGTG
>NZ_JBHXML010000079.1:7197-48070 GCF_042720345.1 Kitasatospora sp. NPDC058478
GCCCCCCCCCGGGCCTCGCGGCCCCCCCCACCCACGGCCGCGCCCACCACGCGGGCCCCGGGTAAAACTGCCGGGCGCGGCGCGGCCCTTCGGGTGGGGCCGCGCCGCCACTGTCAGTACTTGGGGCCGATGTGGGCGTCCATGCGGGCGACGGAGTCCTTGCGGGCGACGGAGATGTTGGTGGCACCGGTCGGCCGGGCCGCGGCCTTCCACTGGACGCCGACGGCGTCGAGGGTGGCGGTGAACAGGCCGATGATGTCGGTCGAGGTGTTGGTGAAGAAGTAACGCGGGTACTCGTAGCGCTTCTTGACGCCGCCGACCGTTCGCGTCGTCCAGTTGGTGATGCGGCAGCCGTCGGAGTGGATCAGGCCGCGCAGGAACTCCCACGGATGGGCGTCGACGATCTCCTGCTGCCAGGGTTCCAGGGCTATGGTGCGTTCGTGCTTCTTGCCGGGACCGTGTTGGGGGAAGTGGCAGGTCAGGTGATTCGAGTAGAGCTTGACGTCGTGACAGCCGGTCCGTCGGACTCTGCAGGGCTTGTTCCTGGGAAAGACCAGGCGCATGGCGTTTTCGACGGAGTCGGTGATTCCCGGCCAGTGATCGTCACAGGTGATCTGAAGGCTCTGCGTCCTGCGGTACTCGTTGGGGAGCAGGATGTGGCCGTCGCCGAGGTAGAGGCCGAGCAGGTAGGAGTAGGCGCCGCGGTCCAGGTCGTCGCCGTAGCAGTGCATGCACGCGGAACGCTTGCGGCCGGGGAGCTGATGGCGTTTGGCGAGGTCTTGATGCTTCCACCAGGAGACCGTGCCAGGAGAGACCCGGAGTCGTCGGGCGACATCGGCATTGCGTACACCTCGACGGAGGAGGTGTACGGCTTGTTCGCGCACAGAGGGAGACGTCATGTGCGTCAGATTGGAACTCGACAGGCCGGACTGTGGACCCTTTGGATGTGATCCACTAGATGAGGTGAATTTCCCTAAGCCTGGGAATACGAGAAAAATTATGGTGCCGAGTGTGGGATTCGAACCCACACGCCCTTTCGAGCAATCGCTTTTGAGGCGATCGTGTCTGCCCTTCCACCAACCCGGCAAGTTCGCGCCCGTGAAGGATACCCTGTGAGCGCTGTTGGGCGCAGCTAGGTACCCTCGTGCATGCAGTACCCCGCCGGAACTAGGAGCCCCGTGAGCACCGCCGACGAGCAGGCACAGCCGCTTGAGACCGATTCGCCCCAGATCACCCGGATTGTGATCGCCGAGGATGAGGCGCTGATCCGCCTTGACCTCAAGGAGATGCTCGAAGAGGAGGGGTACACCGTCGTCGGTGAGGCCGGGGACGGGGCTACGGCGGTGAAGCTGGTGGAGGAGCTTCGGCCGGACCTCGCGATCTTCGATGTGAAGATGCCGGTGCTGGACGGGCTCTCCGCCGCCGAGCAGATCCACGAGAAGCACCTGGCGCCGGTTCTGATGCTGACGGCGTTCTCGCAGCGGGAGCTGGTGGACCGGGCGCGGGACGCCGGGGCGATGGCGTACATCGTGAAGCCGTTCAGCAAGGCGGATCTGGTGCCGGCGATCGAGATGGCGGTGTCGCGGTACACCGAGATGCGCACGCTGGAGGAGGAGATCGCGGATCTCACCCAGCGGCTGGAGACCCGGAAGCTGGTGGACCGGGCGAAGGGCGTGCTGCAGACGAAGTTCGGGCTGAACGAGCCGGCGGCGTTCCGGTGGATCCAGAAGACGTCGATGGACCGTCGGATGACGATGGCCGCGGTGGCCGAGGCGGTCATCGAGGAGGGCGCGGCCCAGGACCGCAAGAAGGCGGACGAGGACGCGTCCGAGTAGACGGATGCGAGGAGGGCCCGGCAGATCTCATCTGCCGGGCCCTTCGTGCGTGGAGGCGTGGAGGCGTGGATGCGTGGAGGCGTCAGTCCTCGCCGAGGTAGGCCTTGCGGACGGATTCGTCGTGCAGGAGGTCGGCGCCCGTCCCGGAGAGGACGATGCGGCCGGTTTCCATGACGTAGCCGCGGTCGGAGAGGGAGAGGGCGGCCTGGGCGTTCTGTTCGACGAGCAGGATGGTCGTGCCGGCGGCCTTGAGTTCGATGATGGTCGCCATGATCTTCTGCATCATCAGCGGTGACAGGCCCATGGACGGCTCGTCGAGCATGAGCAGTTTGGGCTGGGACATCAGGGCCCGTCCCATGGCGAGCATCTGCTGTTCGCCGCCGGAGAGGGTGCCGGCGGCCTGGCGGCGGCGTTCGCCGAGGATGGGGAAGAGGTCGTAGGCGCGGTCGACGTCGGCGGTGATGCCGGCGGTGTCGGTGCGCAGGAAGGCGCCGAGGAGGAGGTTCTCCTCGATGGTCATGCGGGGGAAGATGTGCCGGCCTTCGGGGGAGTGGGCGAGGCCGAGGGCGACGATCTTGTGGGCGGGGACGGTGCTGAGGTCCTGGCCGTCGAAGGCGATGCGTCCGGCGGTGGGTTTGAGGAGCCCGGAGAGGGTGCGCAGGGTGGTGGTCTTGCCGGCGCCGTTGGTGCCGATGAGGGTGGTGACCTCGCCCTGGTTGACGGTGAAGCTGATGCCCTTGACGGCTTCGATCTTGCCGTAGGCGACGCGGAGGTCCTCGACCTCGAGGAGTGCGGTCACTGGTCGGTCTCCGTAACGGTCTCCGCGACTGCGGGGGTGGTGCCTTCGAGCGGGGCGCCGAGGTAGGCGGTGATGACGCGTTCGTCGTTCTGGACGGTTTCGCGGTCGCCTTCGACGATCTTCTGGCCCTGGACGAGGACGGCGGTGCGGTCGCAGAGGTTGAAGATGAAGCGCATGTCGTGCTCGATGACGAGGATCGAGACGCCCTGGTCGCGGATGGCGAAGACGAGTTCCTCGGCGGCGCGGGTCTCCTGGGGGTTCATGCCGGCGGTGGGTTCGTCGAGCAGGAGGAGGCCGGGGTCGGAGGCGAGGGCGCGGGCGATCTCCAGCTTGCGCTGTTCGCCGTAGGGGAGGTTGCGGGCGAGGTGGTCGGCCTTGTCGGCGAGGCCGGTGAAGGCGAGGAGTTCCATGGCCTTCTCGCGGCTCTCGGCTTCGGCGCGGTGGTAGCCGGGGCCGCGGAGGATGGCGGAGAAGATGCCTTCCTTGGTGCGGGTGTGGCGGCCGACGAGGACGTTCTCCAGGACGGTCATGTTGGCGAAGAGCCGGATGTTCTGGAAGGTGCGGGCGACGCCGGCCTGGGTGACGAGGTGGGGCTTGGGCGGCAGGAGGGTGCCGCGGTAGCGGACGGCGCCCTCGGTGGGGACGTAGAGGCCGGTGAGGCAGTTGAAGAAGGTGGTCTTGCCGGCGCCGTTGGGGCCGATGAGACCGATGATCTCGCCTTCGCCGACGGTGAGGCTGACGTCGTTGACGGCGGTGAGGCCGCCGAAGCGCATGGTGACGCCGGTGACTTCGAGCAGGGGTGTGGCGGTGGTGGTCATCTGGGTGGTCACGCCCCTGCCTTGGTGAGTGCGGCGCCGTCGCCGGCGGGCTGGGCCGGGATAGCGGCCTCGTGGAACTCCAGTTGGCGGCGCCGGTTGGGGATGAGGCCTTCGGGGCGGACGCGCATCAGGATGATCAGGGCGGCGCCGAAGGCGAGCAGCTGGTAGTCGGAGAGGAATTCGAGCTTCTTGGGGATGAGGAAGAGGAGGGTGGCGCCGGCGAGGGGCCCGCTGATGGTGCCCATGCCGCCGAGGATGACGGCGGCGAGCAGGAACGCGGAGTTGGGCGGGAGGGCCTCGGCGAAGGTGTACTGGTCGGGGGTGACGGTGTAGCTGACGTGGGCCTGGACGGTGCCGGCGAGGCCGGCGAGGCAGGCGCCGAGGGCGAAGGCGAGGAGCTTGAGGCGGAAGCCGTTGATGCCCATGGCTTCGGCGGCGGTCTCGTCCTCGCGGATGGCGACCCAGGCACGGCCGATGCGGGAGTTGCCGACCCGGGCGAAGACGAGCACGACCAGGGCGGTGACGAGGAGCATCAGCAGGTAGTAGTTGGAGAAGCGGCCGAGTTCGATGCCGGCGACGGTGTGCGGCTTGCCGAGGTCGAAGCCGAGGATCTCCAGGTCGGGGATCCGGGGGATGCCGTTGGAGCCGTTGGTGACCTTGGGGCCGGTGGTGCCGTTGAGGTTGAGCATGGTGATGCGGAAGATCTCGCCGAAGCCGAGGGTGACGATGGCGAGGTAGTCGCCGCGCAGGCGCAGTGTGGGGGCGCCGATGAGGACGCCGAAGACCATGGAGACGGCGGCGCCGGTGAGCATCGCGGCCCAGAACGGGAACTGGACGTGGATGGGGGAGGCGGGGGAGCCGGAGACCAGGGCGGCGGCGTAGGCGCCGACGCCGAGGAAGGCGACGTAGCCGAGGTCGAGCAGGCCGGCGAGGCCGACGACGATGTTGAGGCCGAGGGCGACGGTGGCGAAGATCAGGATGTTGGTGGCGACGGAGGTGTACTGGTCGCTGGTCTGGGTGAAGGGGAAGCTGGCGGCGGCGGCGAAGGCGGCGCCGGTGGTGACGGGGCGGTGCTTGACGGTCAGGGCGCGCAGCCGGGCGAGCAGGCCGGACCGGGTGAGGGCGGGGACGACGAGGGCGGCGAGCAGCAGGTAGCCGATGAAGAGTTCGCCGTACTCGGTGTCGATGCCGAAGGTGATCGTGAACAGTCCGAGGCCGAAGGCCAGGACGATGGTCAGGACTTCGGCCCAGGAGGGGAGTTGGCGCGGCGCGGGCAGCGGCCGGTCGACGGTGCCCAGGCGCAGCCAGGTGTGGGCGAGGTGGCCGAGCTGGAGGAGCAGGACGACGCCGGCGGCGATGGCGAGGGCGCCCGCGAGGGCGGTCATCACGGGGGCGACGGGCTGGTCGCCGGGGATGGCGTGGGCGGCGAACCAGCCGGCGGGGGCGACGGGGACGAGCAGGAAGAGGCGCCTGTCGAGGATGCGCAGCGGGACGCGGGTGCGGCGGTCGAGGGGCAGGCCGAGGGCGCCGATGACGGTGAGGAGGCCGCCGGCGGCGAGGATCCAGCCGCCGGCTTCGAGGTTGGCGAGGCCGCCGAGTTCGGTGGCGATGGCGGCGACGGAGAAGACGCTGACGGCGAGGGCGCCGGTGGCGGCGTAGAGGACGGCGTTGTGGCTGCGGCTGGGGGCGGCCCAGCGCAGGCCGGGGGTGCCGTGGGTGGCGAGGAGCAGGAGGAGGGTGAGGAGTCCGGCGGCGAGGGCGAGCCATTGGAGGCCGGCGGGGGAGCCGGTGTAGGTGAGGTCGCCGGGGAAGTCGGAGGTCCAGGTCCAGGGGAGGGCGGCGGAGGCGGCGGTGGTGAGGGCGCCGAGGCCGGTGAGGGCGGTGGCGGCGCGGGCCGGCAGGGGGATGACCGGGGTGGTTTCGGTGGTGGTGGTCATGGTGGTCACGCCCTGTCCGCGACGCGCTCGCCGAGCAGGCCCTGGGGCCGGACGAGGAGCACGAGGATGAGGAGTACGAAGGCCCAGACGTCCTTCCAGGCGCCGCCTCCGAAGAGGTGCATGCCGGGCAGGTGCTGGATGTAGCCGGTGGCGAGGCTTTCGGCGAGGCCGAGGGCGATGCCGCCGAGCATGGCTCCGTAGATGTTGCCGATGCCGCCGAGGACGGCGGCGGTGAAGGCCTTGAGGCCGAGGATGAAGCCCATGCGGAAGTCGACCTGGCCGCTGCGCAGTCCGTAGGCGACGGCGGCGACGGCGGCGAACGCGGCGCCGATGGCGAAGGCCATGACGATGATGCGGTCGGTGTCGATGCCCATGAGCTTGGCGGTGTCGGGGTCCTGGCTGGTGGCCTGCATGGCGCGGCCGGAGCGGGTGCGGGTGACGAACCAGCCGAGGGCGAGCATGCACAGCGGGGCGGCGATGAGCAGGAAGAGGTCGCTGCGCTGGATGGTGACGGAGCCGAGGCTGAAGGGGTCGCCGGGGATCTTGGGGAAGACCCGGGCCTTCTTGGCGTCGGGGTAGAAGGAGAAGACGAGTTGCTGGAGGAAGATGGACAGCCCGATCGCGGTGATGAGGGGGGCGAGTCGGGGGGCGTTGCGCAGGGGCCGGTAGGCGAAGCGCTCGGCGGCGACGGCGGTGAGGGTGGAGACCAGGATGCCGGCGATCAGCATGAGCGGCAGGGCCAGCCACAGGGTGGTGCCGCCGGGGAGGGCGAGGTAGGCGGTCAGGGCGCCGAAGCCGCCGACCATGACGATCTCGCCGTGGGCGAAGTTGATGAGCTGGACGATGCCGTAGACCATCGTGTAGCCGATCGCGACGAGTCCGTAGAGGGCGCCGAGGATCAGGCCGTTGGCCAGCTGCTGCGGTAGGTCGTGCACCGCTGGGCCTCCGTAGTGCGTTCGGGGTGTCCGTGTGGGTGGTGGATGTGGGGGCGCGCGGGGGCACTCGTGGCGCCCCCGCGCGCTGTGCTGCTGGATGGTGGTGCGGGCCGGCTCAGCCGTTGAGGTTCAGACGCTGAAGGTTCAGTCGTCGAGGGCTTGGCCGCTGAGGTTCAGCCGTTGGAGGTTCAGCCGCTGAAGGTGCCGGTCTTCTCCACGGTCCACTTGCCGTCCTTGACGGTGTAGACGGTGAGTTGCTTGTTGGTGGTGTCGCCGAACTCGTCGAAGGAGACCTTGCCGGTGACGCCGTCGAAGGAGACCTTCTGGACGGCGTCGACGACGGCGGCGCGCGGGTTGGCGGGCAGCTTGCCGTTGTTGGCGGCGGCGACGGCCTTGACGGCCTGGATGATGGCCCAGCCGCTGTCGTAGGAGTAGCCGCCGTAGGTCTCGTAGGGGTCCTTGTAGCCGGCGGCCTTGTAGTCGGCGATGAACTTGGCGGCGGTGGGGAGTTGTTCGACGGCGCCGCCGACGGCGGTGGCGTAGTCGCCGGCGCTCTTGGGGTTGAGCTTGATGAAGTCGGCGCTCTGCATGCCGTCGCCGCCCATCAGCGGGATGTTGACGCCGGCGTCCTTGAGCTGGAGGGAGAGCGGGCCGGCGGCGGGGTACTCGCCGCCGTAGTAGACGGCTTCGGCGCCGGAGGTCTTGACCTTGGTGACGATGGCGGAGAAGTCGCGGTCGTCGGGGTTGACGTGCTCCTCGCCGACGATGTTGCCGCCCTGCTTGGTGAATTCGGCCTTGAAGGTGGCGGCGAGGCCGGCGCCGTAGGTCTTCTGGTCGTCGATGAGGAAGACCTTGGACTTCTTGGCGTCCTTGGCGAGGAACTGGGCGGCGAAGGGGCCCTGGACGGCGTCGGTGGTGGCGGTGCGGAAGTAGGTCTTGAAGGGGCGCTTCTTCTCGCCGGTGACCCACTTCTCGCCCTGGCTGAGGGCGACGCCGGTGTTGGCGGGGGAGATCTCGACGAGGTTGGCGTCGTTGAAGATCTGCTGCATCGACTGGGCGACGCTGGAGTTGAGCGGGCCGACGACGCCGAGGACGCTGTTGTCGGCGACGAGCTGGGTGGCGTTCTGCTGGCCGGGGCCGGGCTTGGCGGTGTCGTCCAGGGCCTTGACCTGGAACTTGACGCCGGGGACCTCGTTCTGTTCGTTGGCCTTCTTGACCGCGAGGTCGACGGAGTTGCGGATGCCGATGCCGATGGCGGAGAGGTCGCCGGTGAGCGGGGCGTCGATGCCGATGGTGACGGTGGTGGTGGAGCCGCTGTTGCCGCTGCCTCCGTCGGCGGACTTCTTGTCGTCGCGGGAGCCGCACGCGCTGAGGCTCAGGGCGCCGATCACGGCAATGCTCACGACAATTGCGGAACGGTGACGCACGAGGGTCCCCTTCGGTTCGGGAGGCGCCGCGCCTGAGTTGGCGGGAGCCGGGATGCGCGGAGGGCCGGGCCCAATCCGTTGGCGCGGTGACTGGCCGTGACTCTAGATGCCTCTGGGCGACTCGGGCAGTGGTGTGGCGAGGCTGTGATTCTCTTGTTATGAGCACACAGAGCAGTTGTCTCAGCATGTGGTCGTTTTGGCGCGACCGATCCGCCGATGTAGGGCGTTTAGGGGCTGTTGGGGCGATGTAAGGGCCAGAAATGGGGGTTGCAGCTGGCCTGGTCGATAGTCGGACGCCCGTGTCCGATTCACTTGTTCCGGTCATGCTCATCCGGATTTCGGACAACGAGGGCATGGCGAAGGAACTCCGGGCTGCCTGCGGGCCTCGGAGCGGGTCATTGCTCGGATTTCCTACTTGTTACGCAGCGTTACCTGTGCGGATTCCGGGCATGCTGCCGCGTCGGCCGCGCCCGGACATGCCGCCGCCCCCTTGTCCAGACCAACGCCTGCCCAGGGTGGCGGAAGGTCAAACAAGGGGGCGGCCAAGGGATTTGATGGACCGTCGGCACCGGGAAGGGTCCCGGTGCGGGGTCAGAGGTCGCGCAGCATGCAGGTCAGCCGGCAACTGGTGACCCGCTTGCCGGTGTCGTCGGTGATCGCGATCTCGTACGTGGCGGCGGTGCGGCCCTTGAACACCGCCGTCGCCACCCCGGTGACCAGTCCGGAGGTGGCCGAGCGGTGGTGGGTGGCGTTGAGGTCCACCCCGACCGCGTACCGGCCGGGGCCCGCGTGCAGCATCGCGCCGATCGAGCCCAGCGTCTCGGCCAGCGCCGCCGACGCGCCGCCGTGCAGCAGCCCGTACGGCTGCTGGTTGCCCTCCACCGGCATGGTGCCGACCACCCGGTCGCCGGAGGCCTCGACGATCCGGATGCCGAGCTTCTCGCCGAGGGCGCCGCCGGAGAAGGTCTGCGGGTCGACGCCGAGCTTGGCGAAGTGGTCCAGCACGTCCTGCGGGACCTTCAGGACGGGGGCCGCGTCGGGGGCCGCGTCGGTCATGGGGAACTCCTGCCGCTCGGGGATCGTCATCGTGCTGCCTGTGATCGTACGACCGTCCTACTCGGCGGTAGCGGCCGTGTCCGGGGCCGGGGCGCGTCAACGGGCGCCTCGGGCGCCGCGGCCCCGCCGCCCGCGCCCCGCGTCCGACCGGCACGGCGCTCGATCGGCACGGCGCCCCTTTTGTCGGTGCCGGGCCATAGGATCGGTGGCCGGTAGTGGAATCGGCAGGAACGGGACGTTGACGTGGCTACGCAGAGTACGGACAAGGGCGCGACGGGTGGCGGCGGGGCCGGCCCGCGGCCCCGGCTGATGCTGCTCGACGGGCACTCGATGGCCTACCGGGCCTTCTACGCCCTGCCCGTGGAGAACTTCAACACCTCCACCGGCCAGCCCACCAACGCGGTCTACGGCTTCGCCTCGATGCTCGCCAACACCGTCCGGGACGAGCAGCCCACCCACCTCGCCGTCGCCTTCGACCTCTCCCGGCAGACCTTCCGCTCCGTCGAGTTCCCCGACTACAAGGCCAACCGCGCCAAGACGCCGGACGAGTTCCGCAGCCAGGTCCCCCTGATCGGCGAACTGCTCGACGCGATGAACGTCCCCCGGCTGACGGCCGAGGGCTTCGAGGCCGACGACATCATCGCCACCCTGGCCACCGCCGCCGAGGCGGCCGGCTACGACGTCGACATCGTCACCGGCGACCGCGACTCCCTCCAGCTGGTCACCGACCACATCACCGTCCTCTACCCGACCAAGGGCGTCTCCGAGCTCACCCGCTACACCCCGGAGAAGGTCGCCGAGAAGTACGGCGTCACCCCGCGCCAGTACCCGGACCTCGCCGCCCTGCGCGGCGACCCGTCCGACAACCTGCCCGGCATCCCCGGCGTCGGCGAGAAGACCGCCGCCAAGTGGGTCAACCAGTTCGGCTCCTTCGACGAACTCGTCTCCCGCGCCGACGAGGTGAAGGGCAAGATCGGCGAGAAGCTGCGCGAACACCTCGACTCGGTCAAGCGCAACCGCGTCCTCACCGAGCTCGTCCGCGACGTCGAACTCCCGCTCGGCGTCGGCGACCTGGCCCGCGCACCGTTCGACAAGGCCGCCGTCGGCACGCTGATGGAGTCGCTGGAGTTCCGCAACGCCAACTTCCGCGACCGCGTCCACGGCATCGACCCGGCCGCCGGCGAGGAGGAGGCCGCGGCCGAACTCGCCCCCGGCGTCGAGGTCGACGGCGAACTGCTCACCGACCCGGGCACGCTGGCCGGCTGGCTGCGCGAGCACGCCGCCGACACCAAGGCCCCCGTCGCCCTCGCCGCCGTCTACCAGTGGGCGCTCGGCACCGGCGAGGTCACCGAAGTCGCCCTGGCCGCAGGGGAAGCCGCCGCCTGGTTCGACCCGGCGCAGCTCGCCGAGGAGGACGAGCGGGCCTTCGCCGCCTGGCTCGCCGACCCGGCCGTCCCCAAGGCCCTGCACATCGCCAAGCAGGTCATGCGGGCCTTCGCCGAGCGCGGCTGGGCCATCGAGGGCGTCGTCGCCGACACCGCCCTCGCCGCCTACCTGGAGAAGCCCGGCCGCCGCACCTTCACCCTGGAGGTGCTCGCCGAGGAGTACCTGGCCCGCTCGCTCACCCCCGCCCCCGCCACCGAGGACGGCCAACTCGCCTTCGACGCCCCGGAGGAGGACCCGGCGGCCGGCGCCCAGGCGCTCATGCTCCAGGCCCGCGCCGTCCTCGACCTCGCCGCGCTCTTCGACACCCGCCTCGCCGAGGTCGGCGCCACCGGGCTGCTGCGCGACATGGAGCTGCCGATCGCCGCCCTGCTGGCCCGGATGGAGCGCACCGGCATCGCCGCCGACCGCCCCTGGCTCACCAGCCTGGAGGCGCAGTTCGCCACCGAGATCCAGCGCGTGGTCGAGGAGGCGCACGCCGCCGCCGGGCGCGAGTTCAACCTCGGCTCGCCCAAGCAGCTCCAGGAGATCCTCTTCGGCGAGCTCGCCCTCCCCAAGACCAAGAAGATCAAGACCGGCTACACCACCGACGCCGACGCGCTCACCTGGCTCGCCACCCAGACCGACAACGAACTGCCGGTCATCCTGCTGCGCCACCGCGACCAGGCCAAGCTGCGCACCACCGTCGAGGGCCTGCTCAAGACGGTCTCGCCCAAGGGCCGCATCCACACCACCTTCAACCAGATGGTCGCCGCCACCGGCCGGCTCTCCTCGCAGGACCCGAACCTGCAGAACATCCCCGTCCGCACCGAGGAGGGCCGCGCCATCCGCCGCGCCTTCGTCGTCGGCGAGGACTACGAGTCGCTGCTCACCGCCGACTACTCGCAGATCGAACTGCGCATCATGGCCCACCTCTCCGAGGACGAGGCCCTGTTGGAGGCCTTCGCCACCGGCGAGGACCTGCACACCACCGTCGCCTCCCAGGTCTTCGAGGTCCCGGGCACCGCGGTGGACGCCGAGATGCGCCGCAAGATCAAGGCGATGTCCTACGGCCTCGCCTACGGGCTGTCCGCGTACGGGCTCTCGCAGCAGCTCGGCATCAAGCCCGGCGAGGCCCAGGGCCTGATGGACACCTACTTCGAGCGCTTCGGCGGCGTCCGCGACTACCTGCGCCGGGTCGTCGACGAGGCCCGCGCCACCGGCTACACCGAGACGCTGCTCGGGCGCCGCCGCTACCTGCCGGACCTCAACAGCGACAACCGCCAGCGCCGCGAGATGGCGGAGCGGATGGCCCTCAACGCCCCGATCCAGGGCTCGGCCGCCGACATCGTCAAGATCGCCATGCTGCGGGTGGACGAGGCGCTGCGCGCCGCCGGCCTCACCTCCCGGATGCTGCTCCAGGTGCACGACGAAATCGTGCTGGAGCTGACCCCGGGCGAGCGCGAGCAGGTCGAGGCGATCGTCCGCGAGCAGATGGCCGGCGCCTACCCGCTGCGCGCCCCGCTGGACGTCTCGGTGGGCGTCGGCGCCAACTGGGAGGCCGCCGCGCACTGATACGGCGGCGCGGTACTCGGGGGTGCGGTACTCGGGGGTGCGGTACTCGGCGGGCCCGGACACGGCTGGTGTCCGGGCCCGCCGCTACGCTCCCGCGGGCCGTCGCGCAGCGGGCGCGGCACGTAACGGAGCCGTGGGGAGCGGAGGATGGCGGAGAGCCCCTTGGTGATCCAGAATGGTTCGATGGTCACGCTTGAGACTCCGCGTCTGATCCTGCGTCGCTGGCGCGAGGAGGACGTCGCGCCCATGGCCGCCGTCAATGCCGACCCCGAGGTCATGCGGTGGATCCGTGACGGCAGCGTCCGTGACGAACAGCAGACCCGCGGCGGGATCCAGGCCTGGGAGAGCGAGTGGGAGGCGCAGGGCTTCGGCCTGTTCGCCGTGGAGATCCGGTCCACGGGCGAGCTGGCCGGGTTCACCGGCCTCTCGGTCCCCGGCTTCCTGCCGGAGGTACTGCCGGCGGTCGAGGTCGGTTGGCGGCTGGGACGTTCCCACTGGGGGCGGGGCTTGGCCACCGAGGCCGCTGCGGCCGCTGTGCGGTTCGGGTTCGAGGAGCGAGGGCTGGAGCGGATCGTCAGCATCACCCAGGTGGGCAACGATGCCTCCGAACGGATCATGACCAAACTGGGGATGCGGCTGGCCCGTGAGACCGTCAGTCCCGCCGGCGGTCGGCGAGTGCGGGTGTTCGCGTTGTCGTCGGACCAGTACGCCGCAACCACTCGGCACTGAGCGCGGCCACCTGCTCGGCGGTCCCGCCGGTGCCCGGGAGTCGGCTGCTCACCGTCTCCCCTGCGTCGGCTACTCCGCTACTCCGCTGTGTCCGCTACGCCCGCGCGGTGCAGGAACGCCTCGACGAGGCGGTCGGTGAAAGCCTCGTCCACGGGTTCCGCCGTCACCAGGACGCGGTGGTAGAGCGGTCCCACGAGTTGGTCGATCTCCGCCGCCATGTCGAGTCCGGCGGCGAGCTGGCCGCGTTCCACCGCGCGTTCCAGCGGGAGCCGGTCGCGTCGGCGCTGTTCGTCGAGGTACCCGGACCGCAGGGCGGCGGCGAACGCGGGATCGTGCTGGGCGTGCCCGATGAGGGCCTTGAAGACGGCGCCCGCGTCGGACCGGGTGAGGAACAGGGCCAGTTGGCGCAGGTGGGCGCGCAGGTCCGGGGCCAGGTCGCCGTGGTCCGGCGGGGTCAGGGCTTCGGCCGCGTCCTGGAGGAAGGCGTCCAGGAGGATGTCGGTCTTGGTCTTCCACCAGCGGTAGACGGTCTGCTTGGCGACGCCCGCCCGGGCGGCGATGCCCTCGATGGTGACGCCGGTGAAGCCCTTCTCGACCAGAAGGTCGTCGGCCGCCTCCAGTACTGCCTGCCGGGCCTGTTCGCTGCGGCCGTGCCGGTTGCCGTGGTGGCGTGCCGCCGGTTGTGACCCGGCCGCCGCGGCGGCCGTACTTCCTCGTTCCATGTCTGCCTCCTGGGGCCAGAGTAGGCCAGAACCGCTAGACGCAACGCAACGGTGCGTCTAGTCTAGGTCCATGACACCCACCAACACCCTCGAAGACCCCCGCGTCGCCACCGCCCTCGACCGAATGTTCCGGCATGCCGAGCAGGACGAGGCGACCAGCAGGCGGATCCGGGCGGCATGGCCCCAGGGCTCCGCGCCCCTCGGCCCGCAGGAGCAGGCCGACGCCAACGCCGAGGTCTACATGCCGATCTCCGCCCAGGGCGGCCGCCTCCTCTACAACCTGATCCGGGCCGTCCGCCCCGCCACCGTCGTCGAGTTCGGCACGTCCTTCGGCATCTCCACGCTCCATCTCGCCGCCGCGGTGCGCGACAACGGGACGGGCCGGGTGATCAGTACGGAACTGAGCGCCGCCAAGGCCGCGGCCGCCCGCCGGACGTTCGCCGAGACGGGACTGGACGACCTGATCACCGTCCTCGAAGGAGACGCCCGCGACACCCTCGCCGCAGTCGCCGGCTCCGCGGACTTCGTCCTCCTCGACGGCTGGAAGGACCTGTGCCTGCCCGTCCTGCGACTCCTCGAACCCCGCCTCGCGCCCGGCACCCTCGTCGTCGCCGACGACGTCGACCTGGAAGCCCTCGCCCCCTACCTCGACTACGTCCGCGACCCCCGCAACGGCTACCAGAGCGTCACGTTCCCCGTGGAGGACGGAATGGAGATCAGCTGCCGCCTCTAGACCCGTGTGGCGTCGTGATCAGGCGTGGGTATCGCCTTCTTCGTGGGGGCGGAACCCGGCAGGACACCGGTCGTGACGCGTGGGCAACTCACGAATGCCCAGCGCAAGTTCATCGGGCTGCCCCTGCCGATCGGCAGGTACGGCCCGCACCCCGAACGGTTGCGGGAGCAGAGCAGCTTCGGCCGGGCCGGTGGCGGGGGGAGCGCAGGAAGTCGGCGGGGCCGACTTCTGGTGCAGGGGGGCTGGGCGGCGGCGGTGACTGCGTCATCGTGGCCGGACGTCATCGGGGCAACAGCCGTCGCTACGTGCGGATCGTGATCAGGAGTCGGTTCCTGGTGGACTTCCGGGTCCATGCCGTCTACAGCCCGGCGCTGGTGCGTGCGTTGACGGAGGCGGGACCCGGCGAGGAGAAGGATTTCGGCGCCCGTTTCCTGTGGGACCCGGAGCAGGCGGAGAGCTGGGCGCGATCCCGGAACACGCCGAGGACGGGCTGAGACCGGGCTGAGGGCGGCCTGAGGGCGGCGAAGCCGGCGCGCCGGTGGGGCGGCGCGCCGGGAACACCTCCGGGTCAGCCCGCGAGGTGCTCCAGGAGCAGCGGCACGATTCGTTCGGCGTCGGCCTCCGGCAGCCAGTGGGTGGCGCCCTCCAGTGCGACGAACCGGTACGGGCCGCTGACGTGCTTGGCCGTCAGGTCGGCGGCGTCGCGGCCCAGGGCGCGGTCCTCGGTGCCCCAGGCGAAGAGCGTGCGGACGGTGATCTCGCCGGCCGGCACACGGAGTTCCTCGTTGATCGCCCGGTACCAGTTGAGCCCGGCCGTCAGTACGCCCGGCTCGGTCAGCCGTCGGACGTTGGACTCGGCCTGGTCCGTCGGCAGCGTGCCCTGGTAGATCGCGCGCAGCCTGGCCGCGTCGTCGGCCAGCATGGCCTGCTCGGCCACGTGCCCCGGCAGGCGGAACTCCCTGATGTACTGGGAGCGTTCGCGCTGGTCGCTGTCGTTGTTCAGGGCCTCGTAGAGCGCCTCGGGGTGCGGGGTGGAGAGCACGGTCAGGCTGTGCAGCCGCTCCGGGTGGGTGGAGGCCAGCGCCCAGGCGACGAGGCCGCCCCAGTCGTGGGCGACCAGGTGGAAGCGCGGTGCGTCCAGGGTGTCGGCGAAGCCCAGCGCGTCCGCGACCAGCAGCTCGACGGAGTAGTCCGCGATGTCCGCGGGGCGGGCGTCGGGGGAGTAGCCGCGCTGGTCCACCGCCACCGCGCGGTAGCCGGCCGCGGCCAGCGCGGTCAGCTCGGCACTCCAGCAGTCGGCGAACTCGGGGAACCCGTGCAGCAGCAGGACGAGTTCCCCGTCGGCGGGCCCGGCGGCCAGTCCGTCGAAGGTGTGCCGGCCGACGGTCAGGCGGACGGCGCTGGGCAGGGGTGAGGACATGGTCAGCTCCTGTAGATAGCACGTCAACAGGATGATCACATCACAGGATTGGGCGGGCGGACGCGGTGGGCGGTGCAGTGGGCGATGCAGTGGCCGACGCCGGTGCTCGCCCTTGGCGCGAGGGCCCAGGCACAGGAAGTCGGCGGGGCCGACTTCCTGCGTCCAGCCCGGCCCGTCGCTGTCGACGACGACGCGCACGGGGTCACCGCCTTCGAGGTCCCGGGCGGCGAGTGGAGCGGCGAACGAAGCCGTGGATGCATGGCAGGCTGCCTTGCATGGTGACCAGTGATGCGTCGTGGGCCGATGACGGGGTGTTGGCAGTGCGTCCCGAGCTGACGGATGCCGAACTCGACGAACTGTTCAGCGCGTCGTGGCCGAATCACAAGCCGACCTCCTTCGCGCCGATGCTGGCCCGCAGCCTGGCTTGGATCGCGGCGCGCCGGGGGAACCGGCTGGTCGGATTCGTCAACGTCGTCGGCGACGGCGGTGCGCACGCCTTCGTCCTGGACGCCACCGTGCACCCGGATGAGCGCGGGCAGGGGCTCGGGACCCGGCTGGTGAGGGCGGCCGCCGACGAGGCGAGGGCGCACGGTGCCCAGTGGCTGCACGTCGACTACGAACCGCACCTGGAGTCCTTCTACGGCCAGTGCGGATTCCGGCCGACCGCCGCCGGGCTCATGCGGCTCTGAGCGGGCCGCATCCCGCGTTTCCACTGCTGCCCGCGGTGCGGTACGGCAAGGTCCGTAAGCACGGCCCAGTCCCGGTCAGGCAGGTTCCCCGGTGAACAGGAAGTCGTCGGCGGTGGCATCCATCAGAAGTTCGTCGCAGGGACGGCCGAGCCAGTAGCCGGACTGCCGTAGGCGTCCGGCGGGCTGGAAGCCTGCCTTCTGGTAGGCCGCGACGCCCGCCGCGTTCGGCTCCAGTACCTTCAGCCAGACCATCCTCAGTGCGGAGTACTGGAAGGCCCAGCGAAGGGTCAGGGCGGTGGCCTCAGTGGCGAGGCCCTTGCCGCGGGCCTCGGGTGCGATGAGGATGACGAACTCGGCGGTGCGCACGGCGGGGTCGATGGAGAGCGTCGTGAGGCCGACCGGGGTGTGGTCGTCGGCCGTGATCACCTCGAACTGCGGGTAGTCGCGGTTGCGGCCCTGTCCCTCCCAGCCGCCGGCACGGACCTCCCAGGACTGGGCGACCTGGGTGCCGTAGCCGAGGATCGTGCCGGGGTCGTTCTCCCAGCGGTGGTAGTCGGGCAGGTGGTCGCGGTCGGTCATGGCCAGGCTGACACGCTCGCCGGTCAGCAGGATGTGGGGTGTGCTCATCAGGTCCTCGTTCCAGTGGGGTTGGGCACGTTGATCGGGGTGTAGCGCTTGGTGCGCTCGGGCTCTTCGACGGGCTCCTCCTGAGCGTCGCAGATCCAGGCGTGCAGGCGGATGGGATCGGCGGCGATGCCGTGCCGCCAGGCCCCGCCGCGTCGGCCGACGGCGAGCAGGAGGGACGCCGCGGTGGACTCCTCGAGACAAGCGACCCGGGCGGGGATCGCGCGTGCGGCCCACCGAACGGAGAGCACCGCCGCGCGAGCGTGCGCCGTACGAGCCCTGGGTAGTCGACGGCCTGTCTCGGCCAGCCGGGCCATCCGTCCGAACTTCGAAGAGGGGGAGCCGAGGTGGCGGACGGCGAGGGTGATCAGCAGGCAGGCTGTTGCCGAGGTCCGCCAGGCCCAGGGCGGGGTGAGCAGGTGGTCGAGCCGGGCGGTGTTCTCGTCGGTGCCCCAGGACGGGACCGACTCGGCGATGGTGACCGGGGGCGGCGCGGGGCTGTTCTGGACGGCGGTGAGCCACTTCGACAGGGCGTCGCCCGTCAGGAGGACGGTGGCACCGGTCCGGTAGTTGACGACGATCCCGGCCCTGCTGGTCAGGGCGGTGCGGGTGTCCCCACTGGGTGTCGGTGTCACGCGGCGTGCACCTCCCACCGGACCTGTGACGTGGCCGTGTCGGCGGCCCGCAGCCAGAGCTCGGTTCCCAGCAACGGCTCGATCCTTCCCCAGGGGATGTCCACGCCGAGGAGAGCTTGCCGCAGCAGGGATCGGACCGTGCCGGGGCGGATCAGGCCGAGGCCGGCGAGATGGCCGTCCACGAGGTCCAGGACGCGAGCCTCGTTGGCCCGCAGACCGTGATGGTGGTCGACGGCGAAGGTCCCCTTGGCGCCCCGATCCACAACCTGCGGGGGAAGGAGTCCGGTGACCGCGTCGGACAGCAGTGGCTTGTACCGGCGGGCGGACCAGCGTCTGGCAGGGTCGGTGGCCAGCACGGTCTCCACCACACGGGGGTCGGTGAACGGGTTGTGCATGGCGATGCCTTGCTCGGCGGCGACCTGGTTCTCGGTTGCCGCCGTCCGGGCGACGTAGCGGGCCTCGGTCAGGAGACGGGTGTCGGCGTGGCCCAAGGTGAGGACATCGCGGTAGGGCTGGGTGGCTTCGGCTGCGAGAGCCCCGGCGCGATTGGTCAGCCACGGGGGACGGCTGGCGCCGTCGGCCAGGGCTTGGGGGTTGGTCCAGGCGGCTGCGAGCGCGGGCCAGGGGCTGGTGCGGTAGAGGCGGGCCCATGTCTGGGCATCGCGGGCCATTCGTAGGAGGTGGCCGGATCGGGCGAGGTCGGCCAGGTGTACCGGTGGCTGCATGAACAGGGTGTCCCCGCCGTCTCCCGTCAGGTGGACTCTGGCTCCGTGGCCCGCCAACATGGCCATCTGGTAGGTGAGTTGAGCGATGGTGATGGCCGAGGGTGCGGGCTCGCCGGTCAGTGGCAGCGTGTCCAGGGCGCTGAACGGAAGGTGCTCGGTGCCAAGCGCCATGAACTCGTGCCGGATGGAGGGGAAGGCCCTGGCGACGGTGCGAGCGTGGTCGACGTCTCCGCCTGTGGCGGTCCCCTTCGGGTGGTAGGTGACCGCGATGACCGGGCCATGGCCGGCGGCGAGCGCCGCGAACGTGCTGGAGTCCAGACCACCGGAGAGGTCGGAGGAGACCGCCTGGCCATTGATCCGCGAGCTCACGGCACCGGCCAGATCCTCGCGCAGACGATGGACCGCCTCGTGCCAGGCCAGTACGGGCCTACGCCAGTACGGGGTGGTATCGGAAGCGACGCCCGGCCGCGCGAGCAGCCGATGCCCCGGTGGGATCTGCTCGACATCCGTCCAGGCCGAGTGGCCCGGCGTCCACCCGGCCGGGTCCACGAGGTGCGCGGCCAGCCAGGTCGTGTCGGGTCGTGCTCCTCGTAGGCGGGCGAGGGCCAGAGAGCTGGAAGCCCAGACCGTCGCGCCGCTGATACGGGTGGAGTACAGGGGGCATGCGCCGATCGGGTCGGACCAGATCAGCTGGGCACCGTGCCCGTCGTCGAGAACCAGGGTGTAGGCCCCGGACCACGCCGTCGCTGCTGTGTCCAGCGTTGAGATATCGGTCGTGTCCACCAGCCGGGCCAGTTCGGCGTCGGCCGCCCCGCAAGGACCGAACACGGCGAGGCGTCGCCCGCCGCAGCCCTTGGCCAGCCTCACCGGGGTGCCGACGGACCAGAGGAGCGGCTTCCGCCACAGCAGACGTGCACCGAGGGGGACGTGCGCTGTGCTGGGGCGTGTGAGGTGGCCGCCGAACCAGCCCATGTGATCGCCTCCGAGGTGTCGAGCCTGTGAGTGGTGCGGCGGCACCCCGACGTGGTGCCGCCGCCGTGCCGTCAGGCCGCGTCGTAGGGCGAACGCTTGCCCTCGACGCTGTTGCTGCTGCTGCCGTTCGTCAGAGCGGCCGCGTCGCCCAGGATCACGACCTCGTCGTCCTGCTCCGGGTCGAAGGTGCTGGTGTTCTCCATGCTGGCTCTCCTCGTGCTGGTTGCGGATCGCAGCGGGGCTCGCTGCGGGGGGTCGTGCAGCCTTCCGCGCGGCGACGTCCTGCGTGGCTGGTGACCTGATGGTGGCGGAGACTGTTGGGACTGCGGCACCGCGTACCGGGACGTTTTTTGGACGTCCCGGGACGTTCTCAGTGCGATGCGAACGACCGCAGGAGTCCCAGAAGACCTGAGGTGTCCGACAGGTCCGGCAGCACGGTGCTCGCGCCGGCGGCAACGAGGTCGGCCTGGCTGTCGACTCCCGTGGCCACCGCGATGATCTCGGCGTTCGAGGCGAGCGCCGCCTCCACATCGCGAGGGGTGTCCCCCACCAGGACGACCGGCACATCGACGGGCAGGCCACGGTGCCGATGAACGCGTTCACGGGCGACGGCAACCAGCTCCGGACGCCGGACCGCATCGGCCCCATAGGCCCCGACGGTCATATCCAGCAACTCGTCGAGATCGAAGGCCGTGAGCTTCACTCGCGCGTTGGCCGCAACGTTGCCGGTCAGCACCGAGGAAACCCAGTCGGGCTGGTCTGCTGCCGCTGCGAGGGCTGCCCGGACGCCCGGCAGAGCCCTGCCGCGTCGGCGCAGCTCGCCCAGCCGCTCAGCTCCCGCAGCCTCAAGGGCTGCCTGGACGTTGCGAGCCCACGCCCGCCTCGGCTTGTATGGGCTCCGTGAACGAGCGACTTCGCTCCGTACTCGCCCGGCGCGGTGTCTCCCCCGAGTCGCTTGCCGCCGCGTGCGAGGTGGACCCCAAGACCGTTGGCCGTTGGCTCAGCGGGCGCGTGCCGCACCCGCGACACCGCTTCGCGGCCGCCCAGCACTTGAGAGTCGAGGAGACCTTGCTCTGGCCCGTGCCCCGGGCCCGGACAGGTCGACCGCCGACGGTCGGCATCGAGTTGGTCGGCACCTATGCCAACCGGGCGAGCGCACCCAGGGAGATGTGGCTGTCCCTGCTGCAGGAGGCCAAGACGCAGATCGACGTACTCGTGTTCTCCGGGACGTTCTTCGCCCAGACCAACCCTCACGTCGCCGGGATGCTCGCGGAGCGGGCCGCGGCCGGTGTTCGCGTGCGCCTCTGCTTCGGAGACCCAATGGGCAAGGCCGCCGCTGTCCGGGGCCGAGAGGAGGGTATCGGCGACACCCTCGCTGCGAAGATCCGCGCCTCGCTCACCTACTACCGGAGTCTGCCTGCCAAGGCCGGCTGTGAAGTGCGCCTCCACGACACCACGCTCTACAACTCGCTGTTCCGCTACGACGGCGATCTCCTGCTCAACCCGCACGTGTGGGGCCAGCCCGCGAGCGCCAACCCCCTGCTCCACCTCAAGAGGGTCGACTCCACGGGCTGGTTCGACAACTACGCTCAGAGCTTCGAAGCCGTCTGGGGCAGCGCAAAGCCCTGGACACCCGAACCGGAGGGGAACACCCCGCATGGGCAGGACTGAGTACCTCAACGACCCCGACGCCCCCAAGGCCAACACCCTCATCCCCGCCAGCAACCTGCTCGTGGTCGACGACAGCGGTGCCATCCTGTTGCAGCGCCGCCGCGACACCGGCCAGTGGGCCCTGCCCGGCGGAGCGCAGGACATCGGGGAGACCGCCGCCCAGTGCGCGGTTCGCGAATGCCTGGAGGAGACCGGCGTCATCGCCGAGGTGACCGGCTTCCTGGGCGTCTACACCAACCCCCACCACATCGTCGCCTACACCGACGGCGAGATCCGCCAGCAGTACGAGAACGCCTACATCGGCCGCCCCGTGGGCGGTGAGCCCACGATCAACGACGAGGCCGACGGCGTCCGCTGGATCCAGCCCGCCGACCTCGACCAGTACGACATCCACCCCAGCATGCGCCAGCAGATCGGCGACTACCTCGCCGGCACCTACCCCTACCTCGGCTGAGCAGCCAGCGCCGCCTCCACTCGCGCCACCGCCGCGAAGACCTCCGGCACCGCCCGACGGGTGAACCGCCCCACCACACTGTCCGCCCCGTAGCGGCCGACGATCTCCGCCACCCGCTCCTCGACGGTCGTCCGCACCCCGTCGGGCGTCGTCGTCATGTCGCAGTACACCAGCGCGTCCACCAGGCGCTGGTCCTCCAGCAGCGGGAACTCCGCCTCCAACACGTCACGGAGCCCGCGCTCCTCCGCCTCCAGCAACGCGAACGAGTGGTTCGCCACCAACCGCGTCAGCCGGTCGTCCGCGTCATGAACGTCACGAAGGAACCTGGCACCGTCCAACGGGTGAAACCGGGTGGCTGCGAGCCGCGGCGCGTACCCGACGTCATGCAGGACCGCCGCCGAGACCAGAAGCTCGGCATCGCCTCCGAGTACGTGTGCGAGGCCAGCAGCGCGCTGAGCAACACCGAGCGAGTGCTGCCATCGGCGCCGGAGCGGCTCGGCGAGCTCCTTCTCAGCCAATGACTGTGCCCACGCAAGGAGTCCGTGCTTCATGGACGGATCATGCCCAGCGGTGAGAGTCCAAGCCTCACCACCATGGGGGACCGCTTCCTCCAGGGGCAATGTCAGTGACTTGACAGTGATTGCGAGCCGCCGACCTGCGGCGATGCTGCGGCCGGAGAACCGTGGAAGAGCGCAAAGTCAGCGGCATTGCGTCTAACGCGCCGCGTGCGGGCGGGGGTCGCGTTTCTGGTGCGCGCAGGAAGTCGGGTGGGTCGACTTCCTGTGTTCATGGGTGGGTTGTGTGGGTGGCTTGGGCTTGGGCTTGGGCGCGGTTTCGGCAGTGGGTGAGGGCGGGTTTGAGGCGGGGGTCGGGGGTGGGGGTGGTGGTGAGGAGTTCGCCGGCGGTGGTGAGGGTGGTCCAGTAGTGGGTGGGGTTGCCGGTGGTGGGGTGGGGGTGGGTGGTGGTGAGGGAGAGGTAGGCGGTGGTGAGGTTGCCGGTGGTGAACCAGCGGGTGAGGCCGTGTTGGTGGCCGGCGCGGATGTTGCCGTGGGCGGCGATGGCGGTGGTGAGGAGTTCGATGATGGCGAGGTCGCGGTTGTCGGGGGTTTTGGGGATGTCGAAGACGCCGAGGGCTTCGAGGAGCTCGCCGGTGTCGTTCTCGGTGCCGGGGCGGGGTGTGGCGAGGAGGGCGTCGTAGCAGTCGTTGAGGCGGCGTTGGGTTTCGGCGGCGGGGATGCCGAGGGCGGTGCAGACGGCGCGGGCGGATCGGAGGGGTTCGCGGGTGTGGCGGGCGAGGGTGGCGTAGGTGTCGGCGGGGGTGGAGCCGGTGTCGAACAGGTGGCGGGCGGTGAGGGGGAGTCGCATGGTGGGCACCTGTTCAGACGGTGAGGAGGGTGGCGGGCGTGGGTGCGGGGGCGATCAGCGCCCAGACGAATTTGCCGACCCCGCCGGCGCGGGGGCAGCAACCCCACTTCTCGGCCAGCTCGTTGACGAGGAGGACGCCGCGTCCGTGTTCGTCGTCGGGCGTGGGGGTGTGGAGTGAGGGGCGGCCGGTGCCGGCGTCGTGGACTTCGAGGCGGAGCCGGTGGTCGCCGGTGAGGGCGAAGCTGACTTCGATGAGGCGGTCGGTGGGGGCGTCGGCGGTGTGTTGGACGGCGTTGGCGAAGAGTTCGCCGAGGAGGAGTTCGGCGGTGTCGCGGTAGCGGTCGCCGGTGGGGAGCGCGGCGAGGTAGGCGCGGAGCAACTGCCGTGCGATGGGGGTGGATTCGGTGCGGGATTCCAGGCGGGCCGCGAACGGGCGGGGGCGGTGGGCGGTACGGATTTTGAGCATGGCGGGGCACCTCAAGGGGGCGGATGGGGGAGCGCGAGGGTAGTGCGCAATCACGCTGTGCATGCGAATGATTGCGCTCTGGTGTCAATCATCGAGGGTCCAGAGGTACGGTGATGGCCGAAATCGGGTGCCAGGGGCACGTGGTGCGTGAGGGGGACGGCTGTGGCACATCGGCGGTTCAAGCGGGAGTTGACGGCCAGTTCGGCTGAGTTGTTCGGCGAGGAGCTGCGGTTCTACCGGGAGCTGGCCAGCTACACCCAGGAAGAGCTGGGCAAGCTGCTGCACTGCAGCCGGACGAACATCACCCGGTACGAGACCGGTCAGCGCCGCATGCCGCCGGAACTGGTGGAGAAGGCCGATGAACTGCTCAACACGGGCGGTGCGTTGAGGCGGATCTGGGGGAAGGTGGACTGGAACGCTCAGGTTGAACACCCGGATTGGTTTCAGACCCATGCAGACATGGAGTCCGAGGCGCTCGGTGCCCGTGTCTACCAGTGCGGATACATGCATGGCTTGCTGCAGTGTCGGGAGTATGCGCAGGCGCTGTTTGCGGCTGGTGGTTCGACAGCGCTGATTGAGGAGCGAACGACTGCACGATTGGCTCGGCAGCAGCGGTTCCTCGTGCAGGACGGCCCCTTACTTCTGGCTGTTCTTGACGAAAGTACGATTCGGACGGTCATCGGCGGGCCCGAGGTGATGTATCGGCAGATGGAACACCTGCTGGCCATCTCAGAGCTATCGAACGTGATCATTGAGATCGCGCCGTTCGCGGACCGTAGGACCGTCATCCCCACGTCGATGGTCCTACTGGAGATGCCCGACGGGCAGAACTACGTCTACTCGGAGAGCTTGGATCGAGGGCATCCGAGCAATGATCCGGAAGTCGTCGCTGCACACCGGCGCGTCTATGATCGGCTTCGCAGTGAGGTACTCCCAGGGAGTAACTCGCTTGCGCTGATCCGTGATGCGCTGGAAGGGTACAAGGATGACGCGAAACGAGCTCGCCAGAGCCGTCTGGCGGAAGAGCAGCTACAGCGCTCCCAACGGCGGAGACTGCATCGAGGTGGCCCCCGGATTCCCCGGCCTCGTCCCCGTGCGTGACTCCAAGGACCCGCAGGGCCCGGCTCTCGTTTTCCCGGCCGCCGCCTGGGAAGCCTTCGTGATGGCCGTCCGTGAGGGCGACTTCCTAGCGTAAGACCTCCGAGGAGCTGGCGATGGTGACCTGGCGCAAGAGCAGCTACAGCGCGGATCACGGGGGTGAGTGCGTCGAGGTGGCCCTCGGATCTCTTCCGGGCGGCGTCCCCGTGCGTGACTCCAAGGACCCGCAGGGTCCGGCCCTCGTTTTTCCGGCCTCGGCTTGGACGTCTTTCCTCTCCTCCGTTCAGGCTGGTGACTTCCCGGAGCGGTGATTTGTTGACGGGGGCGCGTCGCCTGCCGCGTGCGCCTGCCGCCGCCCGGAACGCGCCTTCTGGCCAGGCGAGACGTGGATCGGTCCCTACGCTGGGTGTCGGCCCGCCAGCCTCGTCGAAGGACCGCGTATGCGCCGCTCCCGTCTCCTGTTGTCCCTGGCCCTGTCCGCCGTGACCGCCTCCGCCCTCGTCGCCGCCGATGCCGCGCCGGACGGGCAGGACGGGCCGGTCCCGTCGGTCAGCCTGCCGGTGCTCCGCGACCCGCAGGCCCAGCAGAAGCTCCACCGCATGACGGACCCGGTGCAGGACTGGGTGGAGTCCGGCGACCGGGCGGCGGACGGCTACGCCGGGACCGTGATCGACGCGTCGAACCAGCACGCCGACATCTACTGGAAGGGCGAGGCCCCGGCCGAGGTCCGGGCGCTGCTCGACGCGAACGCCGGCCCCGGCTACACCGTCGACGTTCACCAAAGCCCTTACTCCCGTGCCGAGATGCGCGCCGCGATCGACCGGTTCACCGCCGCTGTGGCGCCCGAGACATGGACGTCGATCGGCCCGCAGGAGGACGGCACCGCCATCGCGATCACGTACGTGCCGACGAAGGCGACCCGGCCGACCGGCGGCGCCACGACCGAGCAGGCGTACTCCCGGACGGCCGCCGAGATCGCCGGGATGCCGGTGACGGCCACCGTCGAGGGCATCCCGGCAGCGCTGTCCGGCAGCCGGCACTCCGACAGCGCGCCGTACTACGCGGGCGCCGAAGTCAACACGGGCAAGGCCTCGTTCTGCTCGACCGCGTTCAGCGGTTGGAAGGACGGGACGAAGGTGCTGCTGACCGCCGCACACTGCGGCAGCGGCCGGTACTACAACGGCACCAGCGGCTACATCGGCGACCTGTACGCGATCGGCGACGGTTTGGACGTCGGCATGATCGGGATCAACGGCAACGGCGCCGGCCGGTTCTACGACGGTGCCTGGTCGGACAGCGGCGGTTCGTCGCGACGCACGTACGGGGTCGGACGCAACAACGTGGGGGACCTCGTCTGCCTCAGCGGCGCCCAGTCGGGGTGGAAGTGCGACGTGGAGGTCAAGAAGGTCGATGTCGAGACGACGAACGACGAGGGGACGAAGATCAAGCCGGTGGACGTCGCGGAGTCGAAGGGTGGTGACCGTCGGGCGATCGGCGCGAAGGGTGACAGCGGCGGCCCCGCACTCGCCAACCCGTCCGGCGCGAACGGCGACATGGAGGCTCGCGGCGTGATCGTGGCCGGAAGGTCGGCGGTCGGCTGCCCGGCTGGATCGACGGCCCACTCGACGACCTGCTACGCGCAGGTGCTCTACGTGCCGATGACGCCGGTGGTGAGCCAGATGGGCTTCTCGATCTCCTGACGGCAGCACGAGCGGGGGAACCCCCCCGTCGAGGAGGAGTGTCAGTTCCGCGGGTTGAGGCGGCGGGTGGGCTCCGCCGTCGACGGGTCCTCGGGCCAGGGGTGGCGGGGGTAGCGGCCTCTCAGCTCTGCGCGGACGGCGCGGTAGCCGTTGTGCCAGAAGCTCTCCAGATCACCGGTGACGGCGGCGGGGCGCCCGGCGGGAGACAGCAGGTGGATGGTGAGGGGGACGCGGCCGGCGGCCAGGGCGGGGGCCGCCGTCCAGCCGAAGAGTTCTTGCAACTTGACTGCGAGAAAAGGGCGTTCGGTGCTGTAGTCGACTCGTATCTTCGAGCCGGACGGCACCGTGATGCGCTCGGGGGCCAGCTCGTCCAGGCGGCCCGCCTCTCCGGTGGCCCAGGGGAGCAGACGCTGCAACGCCGCCGTGGTGTTGATGCGGGCGAGGTCGGCGCGGCGACGGGCGCGGGAGAGTTCGGGCTCCAGCCATTCGTCGGCGCGTTCCAACAGTGCCTCGTCGGAGACGTCCGGCCAGGGGTCGCCCAGAGCGGTGTGCAGGAAGGCGAGGCGTTCGCGCAGGCCGGGGGAGGGCCAGGTGAGGAGGGCGGAAACGCCCTCGCGGGCCAGGCCTTCGACGATGGCGGTGCGGACGAGGGCCCGGTCGGGGCGGCTGAGCGGCTTCTCGGCGAGTTCGATCGCGCCCAGCGACTCGACCCGGCGGGAGACGACCTCGTCGCGGCGGGTGTCCCAGTGGACTTCCTCGCGGGATTCGAGCAGCGAGGCGCCGGCGAGCCGGGCGGTGTCCTCGTCCAGTGCCGCCGCGTGCAGGATGCGGGCGGAGTGGGAGCCGGCCGGGCGGTCGGCGGCTGCGATGGCGAGCCACGGGAGTGCGCCGAGGGCGGTGCCGGGCGCGAGTTCGGCCGCCGTCCCGGAGGCCATCAGGTACGGGCTGCGCTCGCCGGGGGCGGGGCGCTCTACCCGGGCGCGGGCGATGCGTTCGGGGAAGGCGAGGGCGACGACGAGGCCGGCGGCGGTCGTGTCGGGCAGTTGAGTGGCGGCCTCGGAGCCGGCGGCGCGCAGGAGGCGGCGGACTTCCTCGCGCCAGCGGCCGGCGTACGGGTCGCTGGAGGAGCGGACCGTCCGCCAGACCGCGCCGAGGTCGTCGCCGAGGGCGCGCGGCGGTTCCTCGGAGAGCAGGGCGACCACCTCGGCCGCTCGACGGGCGCCGACGGCAGGGGCGCCGTCGACGAGCGCGCGGCCCAGCCGGGGGTGCAGCCCGGTGCGGGCGAGGCGGACGCCGCGCTGGGTGGCCCGGCCGTCGGTGTCGACGGCGCCGAGGGCCTGGAGGGTCTGCCGGGCGGCGGCCATCGCCCCGGCGGGCGGGGCGTCGGGCAGGGCGAGGCCGGTGGCGTCCGGGTCGCCCCAGCAGGCGGCCTGGAGAGCGAACGTGGTGAGGTCGGCGAGGGCGATCTCGGGGGTGGGGAAGCGGGCGGCGAGGGCGTCCTCGGCCTCGTTCCAGCAGCGGTACACGGTGCCGGGGGCCTCGCGGCCCGCCCGGCCGGCGCGCTGGCGGGCGGCGGCGAGGGAGGCGCGGACGGTGACCAGGCCGGCGAGGCCCCGGGCGTGGTCGGTGCGCGGTTCGCGGGCGAGCCCGGCGTCGACGACGACGCGCACGCCGGGCACGGTGAGCGAGGACTCGGCGACGGCGGTGGCGAGCACGACGCGGCGGCCGTCCGAGGGGGTGAGGGCGGCGTCCTGGACGGCCTGCGGGGCGCGGCCGTGGAGTTGCAGGACGTCCGCCGCCACGGTGGACAGCTGCCCGGCGACACGGCTGATCTCGCCGACGCCGGGCAGGAAGCAGAGCACGTCGCCCTCCTGTTCGGCGAGCGCCCGCCGGACGGTGGCGGCGACGTGGTCGAGCAGCGCCGGGTCGACCCGGGTGCCGTGGGCGGGCCGGACGGCGCGCGGCGGCGGCGCCCACACCGTCTCGACCGGGTGGGAGATTCCGTGCGCCTCCACCACCGGCGCGCCGCCGAGGAGTTCGGCCCAGGCCGCGGTGTCGGAGGTGGCCGAGGCGCAGACCAGCCGCAGTTCGGGCCGCAGTGCCGCCCGGACGTCGAGGAGGAACGCGAGCGCGGTGTCGGCGTCCAGGTGCCGTTCGTGGCACTCGTCGAGGACGACCAGGTCGACGCCGGGCAACTCCTGGTCGCGCTGGAGCCGTTGCAGCAGCACGCCGGTGGTGACCACCTCGACCACCGTCTCCGGGCCGACGCGACGGTCTCCGCGCACGGTGTAGCCGACCCGCCCGCCGACCGCCTCGCCGAGCAGCCAGGCCATCCGCCGGGCGGCGGCCCGGACGGCGAGCCGGCGCGGTTCGGCGACCAGCACGCGGAGCGTCGGACGCCCGGGATCGAGCAGCCCGGCGAGCGCGAGCGGCACCAGGGTCGTCTTGCCGGTGCCGGGCGGGGCGGCGAGGACGGCGGTGCCGGGCCCGTCCAGCGCGTCGTGCAGGGCGGGCAGGGCGCTGCGGACGGGCAGTTCGCGCCAGGCGGGGTTCAGCGAGCCGGGGTTCGGCGAGGCGGGGTTCGGCAAGGCGTCAGCCCCGTTCGGCGACGAAGATCGCGGTGCCGGGGATCAGCCGCCCGCGCAGCGGGGACCAGCCGCCCCACTCCTGCTCCAGGCCGGCCGGCCACTCGGGCTCGACCAGGTCGGTCAACCGGAAGCCGGCGCCGACGAGTTCGCGGACCCGGTCGCCGATGGTGCGGTGGTGTTCGACGTAGCTGGCGCGCCCCTGCTCGTCCTCCTCGACGTAGGGGGTGCGGTCGAAGTAGGAGGCGGCGGCGGTGAGGCCCTCGACGCCGGGCTCGTCGGGAAAGGCCCAGCGGATCGGGTGGGTGACGGAGAACACCCAGCGGCCGCCGGGGCGCAGCACCCGGTGCACCTCGCGCATCAGGGCGGAGGTGTCGGCGCTGAACGGGACGGCGCCGTAGGCGGAGCAGGCGAGGTCGAAGGAGGCGTCGGCGAAGGGCAGGACGGCGGCGTCGGCCTGGACGACGGCGACGGGGGTGGCGCCGCGGCCGAGGTCGATCCGGCGGGAGTGCTGGAGTTGGCGGTGGGAGATGTCCAGGGCGACGGGGCGGGCGCCGCGGCCGGCCAGCCAGCGCGAGCACTGGGCGGCGCCGGCGCCGATCTCCAGCACGTCCTTGTCCGCGACCTCGCCGAGCAGGTGGGCGTCGGCCTCGTCGAGGCCTTCGGGGCACCAGGTGAAGCGGTCGTCGCCGAGGAACTCCCCGTGCTCGTCCTGGTACTCGTCGGCGTTGCGGTCCCACCAGTGCCGACTGGCCCGGCTGCTCTCCCCGGTGCCGGCCGCGCGCCGTACCGCGTCGTCGCCGTCGCCGTCAAGATCATGCAGGTCGGACTGGGGGGTGGTGGCCACGGTGATAATGCCCATCGCGTAGGGTGTGGAGTGCGGAAGCGCCGCTGCCGAGACCGGGCCCGTCAAGGACCCGATCCTGGCGGTGGCATCCGGGGAAGGGCCCCCTTCGGGCGCCACCGCAAGGTGCGCAATCGGAGGATATGGCCTGATCCATACCGGGCTCCACCGTCTTGCCGCTCTTGGCGTTGACCGTGCCTGGCCGTCCCCGTATGCTACAAGTTGCGCTGCGGGCCTGCGCGCCTCAGACGGAGCAGGTCGCGCTCGCATCTGTCGAAGACCCCACGGTCGCAAGACGGACGCCGGATTTCTCGCTGTGCGGGAATGCCGGTGCGCCGTGTTCTTGGCTGTCCGGCTTTCGGTGGGAGCGATACGGGCCCTCCGCGTGGCATTACCTACGACTTTCATGTCCGTACCGGAGCCCTTTTCCTAATGACGAGCCCCACCGACTCCTCCCTCAGCACCACCCCGCAGGTCGCGGTCAACGACATCGGCGACGCCGAGGCGTTCCTCGCCGCCATCGACGAGACCATCAAGTACTTCAACGATGGCGACATCGTCGAGGGCGTCATCGTGAAGGTCGACCGTGACGAGGTCCTCCTCGACATCGGTTACAAGACCGAGGGCGTCATCCCGTCCCGCGAGCTCTCGATCAAGCACGACGTCGACCCGCACGAGGTCGTCGCCGTCGGTGACAACATCGAGGCCCTGGTTCTCCAGAAGGAGGACAAGGAGGGTCGTCTCATCCTGTCCAAGAAGCGCGCTCAGTACGAGCGTGCCTGGGGCACGATCGAGAAGATCAAGGAAGAGGACGGCATCGTCACCGGTACCGTCATCGAGGTTGTCAAGGGTGGTCTCATCCTCGACATCGGCCTCCGTGGCTTCCTGCCGGCCTCGCTCGTCGAGATGCGCCGCGTCCGCGACCTCCAGCCCTACGTGGGCAAGGAGCTCGAGGCCAAGATCATCGAGCTGGACAAGAACCGCAACAACGTGGTCCTGTCCCGCCGTGCCTGGCTGGAGCAGACCCAGAGCGAGGTCCGCCAGACCTTCCTCACCACCCTCCAGAAGGGCCAGGTGCGCTCCGGCGTCGTCTCCTCGATCGTCAACTTCGGTGCCTTCGTGGACCTGGGTGGCGTCGACGGCCTGGTGCACGTCTCCGAGCTGTCCTGGAAGCACATCGACCACCCGTCCGAGGTTGTCGAGGTCGGCCAGGAGGTCACCGTCGAGGTTCTCGACGTTGACATGGACCGCGAGCGCGTCTCCCTGTCGCTGAAGGCGACCCAGGAGGACCCGTGGCAGCAGTTCGCCCGTACCCACCAGATCGGCCAGGTCGTTCCGGGTAAGGTCACCAAGCTGGTTCCGTTCGGTGCGTTCGTCCGCGTGGACGAGGGCATCGAGGGTCTGGTCCACATCTCCGAGCTGGCCGAGCGCCACGTGGAGATCCCGGAGCAGGTCGTCCAGGTCGGCGACGAGATCTTCGTCAAGGTCATCGACATCGACCTCGAGCGTCGCCGCATCAGCCTGTCGCTCAAGCAGGCCAACGAGGCGCTGGGTGCCAACCCGGCCGAGGTCGAGTTCGACCCGACCCTGTACGGCATGGCTGCCTCGTACGACGACCAGGGCAACTACATCTACCCGGAGGGCTTCGACCCCGAGGCGAACGACTGGCTGGCCGGCTTCGAGAAGCAGCGTGAGGAGTGGGAGCGCCAGTACGCCGAGGCGCAGTCCCGCTTCGAGCAGCACCAGGCCCAGGTCATCAAGAGCCGTGAGGCCGACGCCGAGGCCGCTGCCGAGGGTGGCGACGCTGTCGCCGCCGCTGCCGGTGGCTCCTACTCGTCCAGCAGCGACGAGGGCTCCGGCGCTCTCGCCTCGGACGAGGCCCTGGCGGCCCTGCGCGAGAAGCTGGCGGGTGGCCAGAGCTGAAGCTCTGACCCGCTGCCAGTACCTGGCGCATAGCTGAACGGTGGGCCCCACCCGGAGAAATCCGGGTGGGGCCCATTTCGTTTTCCGCCTTTGGCCGGGGCCTTTTGCTTCACGTTCTTTCGTTTTTCGCCTTCACTTATTTGTGGTTTATGTGAAGGAATTATGTGAGATGTGGCTCATTGTCCGTCTATAGGTCGAACACCGGGTTGCACCTACATTGAGGGGAGCTGCCCGAAAGGCCTCCTTCATGCGCAACGCTCCCACCGCTGCCGACGACCCCGCGGTCCCCGGGCGGCTCGCCGCCCTCGGCCGGTTCTGCTTCCGCCACCGCCGCTGGGTGCTCGGCCTCTGGGCCGTCGTCCTGGTCGTGGGCGTGCTGATCGGCGGCCGGGTCTTCGAAGGAACGGTGGCCGGCGCCTCCTCCGCCACCGCCGAAGCCGACCGGGGCAGCGCGGTGGTCGCCGCGACCGACCCGGCCCGCGGCACCGTCACCGCCGTCGTGGACGGGAAACCGGTCGACGACCCGGCCGTACGGGCCGCCGTCACCAAGGCCACCGCCGACCTCGCCGCCCTCCCCGGCGTCTCCTCCGCGCTCGACGCCTACGGCACCGGCCCGGCACCCGCCGCACTGCGCTCCGCCGACGGCACCGCGAGCCTGGTCACCGTACGGATGGCCGACACCAGCACCTCCGCCCAGACCGACGCCGTCACCCAGCGCCTCGCCGCCCTGAACGGCGAGGCCGACGCCCACGTCACCGTCGGCGGGGACCTGGTGCTCCAGGACGAGGTCAAGAAGCAGACCGAACAGGACACCCGCTTCGGCGAGATGGTGACGCTGCCGCTCACCCTGGTCGTCATGGTGCTGGTCTTCGGCGGCCTCGCCGCGGCCAGCCTGCCGGTGATCGGCGCGGTCGCCTCGGTGGGCGGCGCGCTGCTGGCCATGTTCGGTTTCAGCCGGATCATGGACATCGACACCAGCGTGCTGCCGATCGCCACCGTGCTCGGGCTCGGACTCTCGATCGACTACGCGCTGCTCATGGTGAACCGCTTCCGGGAGGAACGCGGGCACGGCGCGGGCATCGCCGCCGCCGTCGAACGCACCGCCGCGACCGCCGGGCGCACCGTCGCCTTCTCCGGCCTCACCGTCGCCGTCGCGCTCTCCGGCCTGTTCGTCTTCACCAGCCCGGTGCTCGGCGCGGTCGCCGCCGCGGGGGTGAGCGTGGTCGTGATCGCGGTCGCCGCCGCGCTGACCCTGATCCCCGCGCTGCTCGGCTTCGCCGGCTCCCGGATCAAGGCGCCCGCCGCGCCCGTCCCCGACGAGGGCTTCTTCAGCCGGACCGTCCGCCGGGTCGGCAAGCGGGCGGTGCCGGTCGCGCTCGCCTGCGTCGCCCTGCTGATGGCCGCCGGCGCACCCTTCCTGCACGCCGACATGCGCAACTCCGGCGCCGCCGTGCTGCCCGCCTCCTCGGCCGGGCGGCAGGTCGCCGACGCCGTCGACCAGCGCTTCCCGCAGGCCGCGGCCGCGCCGATCACCGTCGTCGTCGAGGGCGGCGCGCCCGTCGCCCAGGCGTACGCGGACGACGTCGTCGCCAAGCTGCCCGGGGTCGCCGGGGTGCGGGCGGTGAATCCGGTGAGCGACTCGGTGTCCACCGTCGACGTGCTCGTCCACGGCGACCCGCAGGGCCACCAGGCCAAGCAGGTCGTCCAGGAACTGCGGGACGACCGCGGCGGGCTGAAGACCTACGTCACCGGCGGCGCGGCCTCGGTCGTCGACTTCAAGGACGAGCTGATGTCGCGGGGCCCCTGGGCGCTCGGACTGGTCGCGGTCGGCACGCTGGTGCTGCTCTTCCTGATGACCGGCTCGGTGGTCATGCCGGTCAAGGCGCTGCTGATGAACCTGCTGTCGCTGGGCGCCTCGCTCGGCGCGCTCACCCTGGTGTTCCAGGACGGCTACTTCAGCGGGCTGCTCGGCTTCAGCCCCACCGGCGGGCTGGAGACCTTCATCCCGGTGCTGGTCTTCGCCTTCGCGTTCGGGCTGTCCATGGACTACGAGGTGTTCCTGCTCGCCCGGATCAAGGAACTGCGGGACAAGGGCCACAGCTGCACCCGGGCGGTGGAGCTCGGGGTCCAGCGCAGTGGCCGGATCATCACCTCGGCGGCGCTGCTGATGGTGATCGTGTTCGCCGGGTTCGCCCTCGGGGACATGCTCATGGTCAAGCAGATGGGCATCGCGCTGGCCGTCGCCGTCGCGGTGGACGCCACCCTGGTGCGCTGCCTGCTGGTGCCCGCCGCGATGAGCCTGTTCGGCGAGTTCAACTGGTGGGCGCCCGCCCCGCTGCGGCGCCTGCACCGGCGCTTCGGGCTGAGCGAGCACGTCGAACTGCCGACCGTCGGCGAGGTGGCCGTGGGCGAGGCGGCCCTCGGCGCGACGGCCGTCCCGGCCCCGCGGCCGGAGGCCAGGGACCTGGTGGGCTCAGCGCAGTCGGCGCAGTAGGTCGACGCCCGCCCTCAGGGCCAACCGCTCCTCGGGGGTGAGGCGGGCCTCGATGGCGGTGGCGATCCGCTCCTCCCGGCGGGCGCGCTGCTCCAGCAGGGCGGCGCGGCCCGCTCCGGTCGCGGTGACCAGCAGTTTCCGGCCGTCGGTGGGGTGGGGCTGCTGGGTGACGAGCCCGGCCTCGGTCAGCAGGGCGACGGTGCGGGCCATCGACTGGTGGCGGACGCGCTGGTGCTCGGCGAGTTCGGCGACGGTGCAGGCGCGTTCGTCGCGGACGAGGACGCCGAGGACGCCGGCCTGGTTCTGCGGCAGCTCGTCGCCCGGGCGCAGGGAGCGGACCAGGTCGCCGATGGCGGCGCGCAGCTCGGCGGCGAGTTCGAGGGTTTCGGGAGCCGGACTGTTCATGGGAGAAGCGTACCGGGAATCTCCACAGCAAAACTGTGCAGTCCTGCTGTATGGTCGGCCGCATGAGGATCACCAAGTTCGGACACGCCTGCGTACGCCTGGAGCACGACGGGACGACCGTCGTCGTCGACCCCGGGGCGTTCACCGACCCCGCCGCGCTGACCGGGGCCGACGCCGTCCTGATCACCCACGAGCACATGGACCACTTCGAGGAGGCCCGGCTGCGCGCCGCCCTGGAGGCCGACCCGGCCCTTCGGGTGTGGACCAACAGCGCGGTGGCCGCCCAACTGGACGGCGTGGCGCAGCGCGTCGCCGTGGTCGGCGAGGGCGACGCCTTCGAGGTCGGCGGGGTCGGGGTGAGCGTGCACGGCGAATGGCACGCGGTCATCCACCAGGACATCCCGCAGGTGAAGAACATCGGCTTCCTCTTCGACGGCCGGCTGTTCCACCCCGGCGACGCCTTCACCGTGCCGCCGCACGCGGTGGACACCCTGCTGCTGCCGCTCGCGGCGCCGTGGAGCAAGGCCGGTGAGGTCGTCGACTACGTCCGGGAGGCGGCCCCGCGCGTGGCGGTGCCGGTGCACGAGGCGACCCTCAGCCCGATCGGGCACATGATCGCCACCCGGCTGCTCGGGCCCGACGGGCCGGGCACCGGCGCGGAGCTGACCGTGCTGGGGGAGGGCGAGAGCCTGGAGCTGGGCTGACGGTGCCGGGGGGCGGGGTCGGGTGGCCGGTCCATGGCGTCGGCGGTCCGGGCGCCGGTAGCCTGACGCCATGCTGAAGATCGGACTGACGGGTGGCATCGGCGCCGGCAAGAGCGAGGTGTCCCGGCTCCTCGCCGCCCACGGCGCGGTGATCGTGGACTCCGACGTGATCGCCCGCGAGGTGGTCGCGCCCGGGACGGACGGTCTGGCGGCCGTGGCCGCCGAGTTCGGGCCGCAGGTGCTGCGCGAGGACGGCGCGCTCGACCGCCCGGCCCTCGGCGCGATCGTCTTCGCCGACCCGGCGCGGCTCCAGGCACTGAACGCGATCGTCCACCCGCTGGTGCGCGCCCGGTCCGCCGAACTGGAGGCCGCGGCCGCGCCCGACGCGGTGGTGGTGCACGACGTGCCGCTGCTCGCGGAGAACGGCCTCGCCCCGCTGTACGACCTGGTCGTGGTGGTCGACGCGGCCGACGACGTGCGGGTGGAGCGGCTGGTGCGGCTGCGCGGGATGGCCGAGGAGGAGGCCCGGGCCCGGATGGCCGCCCAGGCCTCGCGGGCGGACCGGCTGGCGATCGCCGACGTGGTGATCGACAACGGCGGGCCGCTGGAGGCGCTCGCGCCCCGGGTCGACGAGGTGTGGGCGGAGCTGGTGAAGCGCGCCGCCGCTGCCTGAGGTTCAGGCGGCGGTCAGCGGTAGGCGGGCCCGGACGGCGAAGCCGCCCTCGGTGGTGGGGCCGGCGTGCAGCGTGCCGCCGAGGTCGTCGGCGCGGGTGCGCATGCCGTCCAGGCCGTGGCCGCCGGAGGGCAGCTGGGCCCGTCCGGGTCGGCTGCCGTGGCGGGGGAGTTGACGATGTCCAGGCGCAGTCCGTCCGGGTGGACCTCGACGGTGACGGCGACCTCGGCGGCCGGGGCGTGCTTGTGGGCGTTGGTCAGGGCTTCCTGGACGATCCGGTAGGTGGCGTACTGCACGGCCGGTCCGGGGGCGGGCAGTCCTTCGGCGGGGCCGGTGAGGGTGAGGTCGACGGCGAGTCCGGCCTGGCGGGACTCCTCGACCAGGGCGGGCAGTCCGTGCAGTGAGGGGCCCTGGTCGGAGGCCGGGGTGAGGACGCCGAGCAGGCCGCGCAGTTCGGTGAGGGCCTGGAGGCCGAGGGCGCGGATCAGGCCGAGGGTCTCCCGGACGGCCGTCGGGTCGTCGGAGGCCGCGACCTGGCAGGCGCCGGCGTGCAGGGTGATGAGGGAGACGCGGTTGGAGACGACGTCGTGCATCTCCCGGGCGAGCCGGGCGCGTTCGGCGGCGGCGGCGCGCTCCTCGGCGTACCGGCGGGCCGCCTCCAGCAGTCGGTTGCGTTCGGCGAGCGCGGCGACGGCGCGGGCGCGCTGGTGGGCGGTGAGGCCGAGCGCGAGCGGGACTGCGCAGAAGACCAGCGGGTCCTCGGCCAGGTTGGCGAGGGCGGAGAGGCTGCTGACGTCCCCGAGGTCCATGGGGACGAGCAGGCGCACCCCGGCCAGCGCGGCCAGGACGGCCAGCACCCGGGTGGCGCCGCGCCGTGTGGCCAGCCCGTAGAGGGCGACGGCGAGCGGGAGTTGGCCGCCCAGCAGGGTGACGGCGGCGACGGCCGCCGGGTACCGACGGCGGACGGCGAGGGCGAGCGCGCCGGCCGCCACCAGGCCCGCGTTGACCGGCGCCGAGGTGGTCGGCCCGATGTCGGGGTCGCCCGCGGCGAGCGGGACGAGCACCAGCAGCACCAGGGCGGTCGGCCCGAGTGCGACGACCGGGCCGGGCAGGCGCAGCGGCGGGCCCGGCAGCGGCACCGCGGCGAGGGCCGAGTCCAACTGGTCGGCGGCGTCGGTCTGGTGGGTGGCGTCGGCGTGGTGGGCGGCGTGGGGCTGGTCGGTGGACGGGTGGTGCTGGTGACGGGTGGGGTCCAACCGGCCGGTGGGGCGCCGGAGTCGGGGCCGCTGCTGGGTGGGCTGGCGCATGGGGGCATGCTCGCACACCCCGTCCGGCCCGGGGTGGCGAGCGGGCCGCAGTGGCCGGGAACAGCCTGGAATTCGCCTTCCCCGGAAGGGATCATGGTCGGATGGATGATCGTTTCTCTCCCGAGCCGCCGACCGTCGTCCGGCTGCCGCAGTACACCCGCGCCGACCAGGACGAGATCCTCGGCCCCGGCGACGACCCGTACGGCGTCGCCTACACCGGACTGGCCTGGCTGCCCAAGGACATCCACTTCGGCGTCCGGGCCGCCGACGGCCGGCTCGTCGCACACACCGGGCTGCTGCCGCTCCCGCTCACCGTCGGCGGCACCGACCTGACGGCGGTCGGCGTCGGCGGCGTCGCCGTCGCCCCCGACCGGCGCGGCGCCGGCCTCGCGCAGGCCTTGGTCCGGGCCGCCCTCGGCCACGCCCGCACCCTCGGCCACCGGCACGCGCTGCTGTTCTGCCGCCCGCCGCTGGCCACGTTCTACCGGGGGCTCGGATTCCGCGAGGTCGCGGAGGAGGTGACGGTGGAGCAGCCCGAGGGGCGGCTGGCGGTGATGCCGCTGCGCACCATGTGGGCGCCGCTGGCGGAGGGCGCCGGGTGGCCGGAGGGGCCGGTGCGGTTGCGCTCGCTGCCGATGTGACGTGCCCTGTGGGAGTGGGGGCGGGGGTTGGGCGGGCGCGGGGCCGGGCGGGGTCACTCCGGCCAGGCGGAGTTCTCGATCACGGCGACGAAGTCGGTCCGCTCGAAGTCCGGGTCGAAGTGGGCGAGGACGTCCGCCTTGACGTTGCCGAAGGCGGTCTCCGGCTTGGGCGCGACGCCGTCGTGGAAGGCACGCAGGATGCCGCGCTTGAAGTCCGGGCGCGGATGGGCGGCGACCACCGCGTCCCGGTCGGCGGCGGCGAGGTCCGCGTACCCGATACCGAGCACGTCCAGCTCCACCCCGGCGGTGGTCAGCGCGATCTCCGGCTCCAGGAACTCCGGGATGCCGGGCGTGGTGTGCAGGGCGATCGCCTCCCACACCAGGCGCACCCGCCGCTCGTCCACCCCGTGCCCGCGCAGGAATGCGGCGGCGGCCTCGGCGCCGTCCACCTCGAAGCGCCGACCGGAGGCGTGGTGCTCGGGGCCCAGGCCGAGATCGTGGAACATCGCGGCCAGGTACAGCAGTTCGGGATCGAAGTCGAGCCCCCGGCGGCGGCCCTGGAGGGCGCCGAACAGGTAGACCCGGCGGGAGTGGTGGTACAGCAGCTCGGTGGTGGCGTCCCGGACCAGCTCGGTGGCCTCGGTGGCGAGGCGGCTGTCGGGGATCCGGACTCCGGCGATCTCGGTGGCGGTCATGCGGTGGCCTCCAAGGTGGTGGCGCTCGGGTCGGTGCCCGGGTCGGTGGCGGTCGGGTCGGTGGCCGTTCGGTCGGTCGAGGCCGGCGAGCCCGCCGCGTGGGCGACGGCGGCGCCGGCCAGCGCGCGGATCATGGCGTGCGCCCGGGTGCCGTCGCCGGACAGCTCCGGCTGGAACAGCGAGGCGAGGAAGAACGGGTGGCCCGGCAGTTCCAGGACGCGCACCTCGCCCGCGCCGTCCGCGCCGCTGAACCGCAGCCCGTGCGCGCGCAGCCGGTCCAGGTAGTCGGCGTTGAGGCCGTACGCGCAGTGGTAGCGCTCCAGGGTGCGGGTGGTGCCGAGGACGCGCTCGGCGAGCGTGCCGGGGGTGATCGCGACCGCTCCCTCGTGGCCGACCAGGGAGCAGGCCAGCGGCACGATCACCTGCTCGTCCCGCTCCGGGTGCTCCTCGCCGTGGACGGCCCCGCCGAGGCCGCAGACGTTGCGGGCGTACTCCAGCACCGCGTGCTGGAACCCGGCGCAGGTGCCGAGGAAGGGGATGCCGCGCTCGCGGGCGGTCCGGACGGCGGCCAGCGCGCCCGCCTCGCTGCGGTAGGGGCTGCCGGGGAGCAGCCAGACGGCGTCGAAGCCGTCCAGGGCGCCGGGCGCCCCGGCGTCCTCGGTGGGGATCCAGTAGGCGTCCAGGACGAGCTGCTCGCGCTCGGCGAGGGCGTCGAGCAGCCCGGGGATGCGGGCGTGCGAGCGGACGGCGGGGGAGCGGTCGCCGACCAGGGCGATCCGCGGGGTGAGGTAGGTCATGGGACTATCCTGACCCCGCACCCGAGATCAGCGCCAACGATGATTTCTTACCCCTCGATCAGAAGAGTTGATGACTGCCGTGGATCCGCAGCAGCTGCGCACCTTCGTCACCGTCACCCGCCTCGGCTCCTTCTCCGAGGCCGCGCGGGAACTCGGCTACACCCAGTCCGCGGTCTCCCAGCAGATCGCCGCCCTGGAAGCCGACCTCGGGACCGGCCTGCTCAGCCGCCGCCCGGTCGGCCCGACCGAGGCCGGCCTGCGGCTGCTGGAGCACGCGGCGCCCCTGCTGGTCCGACTGGAGGCGGCGCGCGCCGACGTCGCACGCCTGGCCGGCGCCCCGAGCGCCCGGCTGGTGCTCGGGGCCACCCCGCTGGCAGTCGGAGCGACCCTGGGGCGCGCACTCGGCGAGGTGCGCCGGGCCCACCCGGCGGCCGACCTCGTCGTCCGGGTCCTCGCCCAGGACGCGCTGCCCGCCCAGGTCGCCACCGGCGAGGTCGACCTCGCCCTGATCGACGGCCTCGCCGCCCCCAGCGACCCGCTGCCGCTGCCCGACGTCGGCCCGCTCACCACCGTCGCCGTCGACGAGCAGCCCGTCGCCGTCGCCCTCCCGCCCGGCCACCCCCTCGCGGGCCGCACCGGCGTCGCGCTCGCCGACCTCTCCGCCGCCCGCTGGCTCGACGCCCCCGACCTCACCCCGACCGCCGCCCGGCTGCGCGCCGCCGCCGGCGTCGACGGCTTTCGCCCCGCCACCCGCTACCGGGGCACCGACGTGCACGGGCTGCTCGCCCTGGTCGCCACCGGACACGGGCTCAGCCTCCTCCCGGCGTCCGTCCTCGCCGGGGCGCCTGGCGTCGCGTCCGTGCCGATCGCCGCCCCGCGGCTGGTGCACCGCACCGAACTGGTGCACGGCAGCCTGCCGGAGGGGCCGGCCGCGCTGCTGGCGCGGCTGCTGTCGGGCGCGCCCTGAGCCCGCTTCCCGGATCGCGCCGGGCGCCCGCGGTGTTTGTGGAGGCGCGATCACCGGCCGTTCACGTCCTGGGACTGACGGTGGTCGCATGGGTGGTGCTGTCATGGGCACAGTCGTCCGGCGAGAGGCCGGGCAAGGCCTAGGAGCAATGCCAGTGACTTTGGTGTGTCTGTCTCGTTGGTTGTGGTGTGGCGAGGGTGGGGCAGGTCAAGTCGTGTGCGGGTGAGCGGTTGTCGGATCGGATTGCGATCGGGGTGCTGACGCAGGTGTTTCCGCCGGGTCTGGTCGATGAGGTGATCGCTGAGACCGGGCGGGCCGAGCAGCGCAGTCGGTTGTTGCCGGCGCGGGTGGTCGTGTACTTCGTGCTGGCGATGTGCCTGTTCTTCGGGCAGGGCTACGAGGAGGTCGCGCGGCTGCTGGGTGAGGGACTGGGAGAGGGGCGGCGGTCGTGGCGGGTGCCGACGACCGCCGCGATCGGCCGGGCCCGGCGGCGGCTGGGGCCGGAGCCGTTGCGTCTGCTGTTCGCCCGGGTGTGCCGTCCGATGGCCGTGCCCGGGACCGCGGGTGCGTGGTACCGGCGTTGGCGTGTGGTGGCGGTGGACGGCACCACGCTGGACCTGGCGGACACCGAGGCCAACGACGCCTTCTTCGGCCGCCATGCCTCGGGACGCGGGGCGGCCGCGTTCCCGCAGGCCCGGGTCGTGGGGCTGGCCGAGTGCGGCACCCACGCGATGTTCGCCGCCGAGGTGGGCCCGCTGTCGGCCGGCGAGCAGACGCTCTCCCGGCGGCTGTTCGGCCATCTGCGCGCGGGGATGCTGCTGCTGGCGGACCGGGGCTTCTACGGCGTCGAGCTGTGGCAGCAGGCCCGGGCTACCGGCGCGGACCTCCTGTGGCGGGTACGCAAGAACGCCGGCCTGCCCGTCCTGCGGACGCTGTCGGACGGCTCCTACCTCAGCGAGGTCTTCGCCGGACACGACCGCAGGAACCGTCGCGACCCGGTGACCGTCCGCGTCGTCGAGTACACCCTCGCC
>NZ_JBHXML010000080.1:0-47337 GCF_042720345.1 Kitasatospora sp. NPDC058478
CTACGCGGTGGCCACCGGAACCGCCAAGTTCGACCTCGGGGTGAGCCTCGTCGAGCAGTTCGGTCCGGCCGGGGAACCGGCGGGGATCGTCGGCGTGGTCGAGTACGCCACCGACCTGTTCGACCGCTCGACGGTCGAGGTCCTCGTGCGGCGCTGGACGCTCCTGCTGGAGGCCGTCACCGCCGATCCGGACCGGTCGATCGGGGGGATCGACCTCCTCGACTCCGACGAGCGGAGCCGGCTGCTGGAGCGGGGCAACGCGACCGCCCGCGAGGTGGCCGCCGTGCCGGTGCCGGAGGCGTTCGCGGTGCAGGTGGCGGCGACGCCGGATGCGCTCGCCCTGGTGTCCGGTGGTGCCGAGCTGACGTACCGGGAGTTGAACGCGCGGGCGAACCGGTTCGCGCATGCGCTGATCGCCCGGGGCGTGGGTCCGGAGCAGCTGGTGGCGGTGGCGCTGCCGCGTTCGGTGGAGTCGGTGGTGGCGGTCCTGGGTGTGCTGAAGGCCGGGGCGGCGTACCTGCCGGTGGATCCGGCGTACCCGCAGTCACGGATCGACTTCATGCTGGAGGACGCCCGTCCGGCGCTGATGGTCGATGACTCCGCCATGGTGGTCGAGGGCGACTGGCCGGAGACCGGTCCGGAGGTGGCCCTCGACGTCCGGCACCCGGCCTACGTGATCTACACCTCGGGTTCGACCGGCCGTCCCAAGGGCGTCGTGGTCGCCCACGGCGGCGTGGCGAGCCTGGTCGCTGCCCAGATCGAGCGGTTCGCGATCGAACCCGACAGCCGGGTGCTCCAGTTCGCCTCGCCCAGCTTCGACGCCTCGGTGTCGGAGATCTTCACCGCCCTGCTGCGCGGCGCGGCCCTGGTGCTGCCCCCGGCGGCGGAGCCGGTCGCCGCGCTGACCGACCCGGGCCTCGCGGTCACCCACGCGACCGTGCCCCCGTCCGTCCTGGCGGCCCTGCCGGAGGGCGCGGTGACGGTGTCGACCCTGGTGGTGGCGGGCGAGGCCTGCCCGCCGGAGCTGGTGGCGCGCTGGGCCCCGGGGCGCCGGATGGTCAACGCGTACGGCCCGACGGAGACGACGGTGTGCGCGACGATGAGCGACCCGCTGGCGGCGGGGGCGGGCGTGCCGCCGATCGGGCGGCCGATCGCCAACGCGCGGGTGTACGTGCTGGACGAGCGGCTGCGGCCGGTGCCGCCCGGCGTGCCCGGCGAGCTGTACGTCGCGGGCGCGGGTCTGGCGCGCGGCTACCTGAACCGGCCGGCCCTGACGGCCGGGCGCTTCGTCGCCTGCCCGTTCGAGGCGGGCAGCCGGATGTACCGCACCGGCGACGTGGTGCGCTGGCTGGGCGACGGGCAGTTGGAGTACGTCGGCCGCGCCGACGACCAGGTGAAGGTGCGCGGCTTCCGGGTCGAGCCCGGCGAGATCGAGACGGCCCTGGCCGAGCACCCCGCCGTCGCCCGGGCCGCCGTCCTCGCCCAGGACGACCGCCTCATCGGCTACGTCGTCCCCCACCAGACGGAGGCCCGCGACAGCGCCCTGGAAGCCGACCACGTGGGCGAGTGGCAGGACATCTACGACGCCCTGCCCATCACCCCCGAGGAAACCGCCTTCGGCCAGAACTTCGTCGGCTGGAACAGCAGTTACGACGCCAGCCCGATCCCCGCCGAGCAGATGCGGGAATGGCGCGACGCCACCGTGGCCCGCATCCTGGCCCTGCACCCCCGCCGGGTACTGGAGGTCGGCGTCGGCACCGGTCTGCTCCTCTCGCAGATCGCACCGCACTGCGAGACCTACTGGGCGACCGACTTCTCCGCCACCGCGATCGACGCGCTGGCCGCCCAGATCGCCCGGCAGGAGCAGCTGGCCGGACGCGTCGTGCTGCACACCCGCCCGGCGCACGACACCGACGGCCTGCCCGCCGGGCACTTCGACACCATCGTCATCAACTCGGTCGTGCAGTACTTCCCGTCCGCCGACTACCTCACCGACGTGATCGAAAAGCTGATGCGACTGCTCGCCCCCGGCGGCGCGCTCTTCCTCGGCGACATCCGCAACCTGCGACTGCTGCGCCCGCTGGCCACCGCCGTCCAACTGCACCGGGCCGCCGACGGCGCCGACCTGCCCGCCGTGCGGCGCGCGGTGGAGCAGTCCCTCCGGGTGGAGAAGGAACTCCTGGTCGACCCGGACTTCTTCACCGCCCTGCGGGAGAACGGCACGGACATCGGCGCGGTGGCCGTGGAGGTCAAGCGCGGCCGCCACCACAACGAGCTGACCCGCTACCGCTACGACGTGACGCTGCACAAGCAGCCGGTCACCCCGACGGCCCCGGACCGGTCGGTCGAGCTGGCGTGGGGGCAGCAGGTCGCCGGGCCGGCCGAACTGCGCGAGCTGCTCGCCCAGCCGTCCGTCGGAGTGCTGCGGATCACGGGGGTGCCGAACCGCCGCGTGGCGCGGGAAGCCGCGCTGGCCCGGGCGGTGCAGAACGGGGACGGCTCGCTCGCCGAACTGCTGGAACGGCTGCACGCCCCGGAGGACGCCGACCTCCCCGACCCGGAGGACTTCCACGCCCTCGGGTCGGAGTCCGGCCGCTCGGCGGTCGTCACCTGGTCGGCCGCTGCGGCGGACGCCGTGGACGTCGTCTTCACCGACCCACAGGCGCTCCACCGCTCTCCGGTCGAGGCCTACCGGCCCGCCCGGGCCACGGGCCAGGCGCTGTCCTCGCTGACCAACCGCCCGACCGGCGGCCGGGGCACCGGCGCCCTCCTGGGCGAACTCCGTGACTGGCTGCGGAGCCGGCTGCCCGATTACCTGGTCCCGTCGGCGTTCGTGGCGCTGGAGGCACTGCCGCTGACCGCCAACGGCAAGCTCGACCGCCGTGCGCTGCCGGCCCCCGACCTCGGTCCCGTCGCTGTCGGACGGGCGCCACGCACCCCGCAGGAGCAACTCCTCGCCGAGCTGTTCGCCGAGGTGCTCGGCCTGGCACAGGTCGGCGTCGACGACAGCTTCTTCGACCTCGGGGGGCACTCCCTGCTGGCGACCCGGCTGGCCTCCCGGGTCCGGGCCACCCTCGGCGCGGAGCTGGAGGTCCGGACGCTGTTCGAGAGCCCGACCGTGGCAGGGCTGGCGGCCCGCCTGGACGGCTCCGGAGCGGCGAGGCCCGCGCTGATCGTCCGGCCGAGGCCCGAGCGGGTGCCGCTGTCCTTCGCCCAGCGCCGCCTGTGGTTCCTGCACCGGATGGACGGGCCGAGCGCCACCTACAACATGCCGCTCGCGCTCAGCCTGACCGGCGAACTGGACCGCCCGGCCCTGCACGCCGCGCTCGCGGATGTGGTCGCCCGGCACGAGAGCCTGCGGACGGTCTTCCGTGAGACGGACGGCACGCCCCACCAGGTCGTGCTGAGCGCCGCGCAGGCGCACCCCGCACTGCCGGTGGTCGAGCTCGACGAGAGCCGGCTGGCGGAGCGCCTGGCGGAGACGGCGCAGTGCGGCTTCGACCTCGCGGCGGAGCCGCCGGTCCGGGCGGAGCTGTACGCCCTGGCCCCCGGGCGGCACGTGCTGCTGGTCGTGGTGCACCACATCGCCGCCGACGGCTGGTCGATGGGCCCGCTCTCGGGTGACCTCGCCGCGGCCTACGCGGCCCGCTGCCGGGGCGAGGCCCCGCAGTGGTCCCCGTTGCCGGTGCAGTACGCCGACTACAGCGCCTGGCAACGCGACCTGCTCGGTGACGCCGCCGACCCGGACAGCCTGTTCGCCCGGCAACTGGCCTACTGGAAGGAGGAGCTGGCCGGCGTCCCGCAGCAGCTGCAGCTGCCCGCCGACCGGCCGCGGCCGCCGGTGGCCTCCCAGCGGGGCGACCGGGTCGTGGTCCGACTGGACGCCGAACTGCACCAAGCCCTGCGGGACTTGGCCGCCGCGCGCGGCGCCAGCATGTTCATGGTGCTCCAGGCCGGACTCGCGGCCCTGCTCACCCGGCTCGGCGCCGGCACCGACATCCCGATCGGCAGCCCCATCGCCGGCCGGACGGACCAGGCGCTGGACGAGCTCGTCGGGTTCTTCGTCAACACCCTGGTACTGCGCACCGACACCGCAGGCGACCCGGGCTTCTCCGAACTCGTCGGCCGGGTCCGGCAGAAGGCGCTCACCGCGTACGACCACCAGGACGTGCCGTTCGAGTACCTGGTCGAGGTGGTCAACCCGGCCCGGTCGCTGGCGCACCACCCGTTGTTCCAGATCATGCTGGCCCTGCAGAACGCGCCGCTCGGCGAGTTCGCGCTGCCGGGGCTGGAGACCGGCCACCTGGAGGCGCCGACCGGGACCGCGCGGGTCGACCTGACCTTCAGCCTGGCCGAGCAGTTCCGCCCGGACGGCGCCCCCGACGGCCTGGTCGGCGCGGTGGAGTACGCGACCGACCTGTTCGACCCGGCCACCGTGGAGCTGCTGTTCGAGCGCTTGGCCCGGCTGCTGCGCGCGGCGGTCGCCGACCCCGACCGGCCGATCAGCCGGATCGACATCATGCCCGTCGAGGAACGCCGCCGACTGCTCGCCGGGTCCAACGGTGCAGTGGCCGAGCTGCCCGGAGCCGCGGTACCGGAGTTGTTCGCCCGCCAGGTGGGGGCCACCCCGGAGGCCGTCGCGGTCGTGGCCGGCGGCACCGAGCTGACCTACCGGGAGCTCGACCTGCGGGCCAACCGCCTGGCCCGGGCACTGGTCCGCCAGGGCGTGCGGCCGGAGACGCCGGTCGCGGTCATGCTGGACCGCTCGGCGGAGCTGGTCGTGGCGATCCTGGCGATCATCAAGGCCGGTGGCGCCTACGTGCCGCTGGACTCGCGCTTCCCCTCCTCCCGGATCGACCTGATCCTGCGGGAGAGCGGGGCGGCCCTGGTGCTCACCCAGGAGGTGACCACCGCGCTGGTGCAGTCCGAGGCCGCCGATCCCTCCGGCTTCGAAGTTCCCTGTGAACCCGGGCAGTTGGCGTACATCATGTACACCTCCGGCTCGACCGGTCGGCCGAAGGGCGTGGCCGTCACCCACCGTGACGTGGTGGGTCACGCGCTGACCCCCGAGTTCCGCGGCGGCGGACACGAGCGGGTGCTGATGCACTCCCCGACGGCCTTCGACCTCTCCACCTACGAGCTGTGGGTGCCGCTGCTCAACGGCGGCCGGGTCGTGGTCGCACCGCCGGAGCAGCTCGACCTCGACCTGTTGCAACACACGATCACCTCGAACGGGGTGACCGGACTGTGGCTCACGGCCGGACTGTTCCGCCTGGTCGCCGAGGAGCGCCCGGGCCTGCTCGCCGGGGTGCGCGAAGTGTGGACCGGCGGCGACGTGGTCTCCCCGGCCGCCGTCGCCAGGGTGCTGGCGGCCTGCCCCGGCATCGAGGTGGTCAACGGCTACGGGCCCACCGAGGCCACCACCCTGGCCACCTGCCACCCGGTGGGCGTCCTGCCCGAACACGCCGCGACCGTGCCGATCGGCCGGCCGATGGCGAACATGCGCGCCTACGTGCTCGACGACAGGCTGCGCCCGGTGCCGACCGGCATGGTCGGCGAGCTGTACCTCGCGGGGACGGGCGTGGCCCGCGGCTACCTCGGGCGGGCCGGCCTGACGGCGGAGCGCTTCACCGCCGACCCGTACGGGCCGGACGGGAGCCGGATGTACCGCACCGGCGACCTCGCGTCGTGGCGGGCCGACGGCACGCTGGACTTCGCCGGACGCGCCGACCACCAGGTCAAGCTGCGCGGCCTGCGGATCGAGCCCGGAGAGATCGAGGCGGTCCTGGCGGGCTGCCCCGGCGTCGCCCAGGCGGCCGTCGTCGCCCGGGAGGACCGGCCGGGCGACAAGCGGCTGGTCGCCTACCTGGTGCCCGCCCCCGAGGGCGCGCCCGAGGCGGGCGAGCTGGCCGGCCGGCTGCGCCGTGACCTGCCGGACTACATGGTGCCGGCGGCGTTCGTCACCGTGGACGCGCTGCCGCTGACCGCCAACGGCAAGCTGGACCGGGCCGCCCTGCCCGCCCCCGAGTACGGGGCCTCGGCCGCCGGGCGCGGACCCCGGACGCCGCAGGAGCAGCTGCTGTGCGGCCTCTTCGCCGAGGTCCTCGGCCGGGAGCAGGTGAGCATCGACGACAACTTCTTCGACCTCGGCGGGCACTCGCTGCTGGCCGCCCGGCTGGCCTCCCGGGTCCGCGAGACGCTCGGCCTGGAGCTGGGCCTGCGGATGCTGTTCGAGGCGCCGACCGTCGCCGGTCTCACCGAGCGGCTGCTCATGGACGATCCCGACGACGCGTTGGACGTGGTGCTGCCGCTGCGTTCGACCGGGACCGGGACACCGCTGTTCTGCATCCACCCCGGCGGCGGCATCAGCTGGTCGTACAGCGGACTGCTGAACCACCTCCGCCCGCAGCACCCGGTCTACGCCATCCAGGCGCGCGGCCTCGGCCGGCCCGAAACCCTGCCGACGTCCTACGAGGAGATGGCGGCCGACTACGCCGACCAGATCCAGAAGATCCAGTCGGAGGGCCCGTACCTGCTGCTCGGCTGGTCCGCCGGCGGGCTGATCGCCCACGCGCTCGCCTGCGAGCTGCAGTCACGCGGCGAACGGACCGCACTGCTGGCGATCCTCGACGCCTACCCGGTGAAGGACGTGCAGTTCGCGGAGGTGCCGGTGCCCACCGTGCGCGACGTGCTCGTCGGGGTGCTCGACGTCGACCCGGACGAGCTGGGCGACCAGGAGATCACCTACGCCGAGGTCGCCGAGGTCCTGAACCGGCGGGGCAGCGCGCTGGCCGGCCTGAACGAGCGACAGATCGAGGTGATCGTCGAGATCATGATCAACAACGCCAGGCTGGCGGTCGACTTCGTCCCCGGCGACTTCGACGGAGACCTGCTGCTCTTCAACTCCACGATCGACCGGGCCGAGGACAACGCGGGGCCCGAAATCTGGCGCCCGTACGTCGCCGGCCGGATCGAATCCCACGAGATCACCACCCGGCACGACCGGATGACCCAAACCGGCTCGCTGGCGCAGATCGGACCGATCCTGGCCGCCAGGCTCGCCGAGGCCACCGGTGACACCGATCGCGCCGATGGCACCGGTGACACCGATCGTGCCGATGGCACCACCACCCTTTCCCACCAGGAGGACTGACCCATGACCAACCCCTTCGACGACCAGGACGGCACTTTCCTCGTGCTCGTCAACGACGAGAACCAGCACTCGCTCTGGCCGCAGTTCGCGGACGTCCCGGCCGGCTGGACCGTCGTCCACGGCCCCGACACCAACGCCGCCTGCCTGGAGTACGTCGAGAAGTCCTGGACCGACATGCGGCCCAGGAGCCTCGCCGACGCCATGGAAGCCCAGCGGTAGCGCGGCCCGCAGTGAACCTGACCGACACCACGGACGAGGCCCGCCGCACGGCGGGCCTCGCCCCGCCCCACGACCTCGCCGCCGACCTGCTCACCCCCGAGGCCCGGCGGGACCCGTACCCGTTCTACGCCCGCATGCGGCGCGAGAGCCCTGTCCACCGCAGCGCCCAGGGCATCTGGTACCTCACCCGGTACGCCGACGTCGAGACGGCGCTCGGCGACCTGCGGCTGTCCAACGACCGGGACCGGATGACCCGTGCTTACGGCGGCCTGGGCGGCGATCTGAAGGCCCTCAGCCGGCTCTCCGACCGGCTCGGCCGGGTGATGACCAACACCGACCCGCCGGACCACGCCCGGCTGCGCAAGCTGGCCAACCGCGCCTTCACCGCCCGGCGCGTCGAAGCCCTGCGCGACGGCGTCCAGCGGATCGTCGACCGGCTCATCGACGAGGCGGTCGCGGCCGGGCCGACCATGGACCTGATCGAAGCGGTCGTCTCCCCACTGCCGATGTCCGCCGTCTGCGAGCTCTTCGGCATTCCGGACGGGGACCGGCCCCAGGTCAAGAGCTGGTTCCACCGCTTCGGGCGGCTGGGCGAGGACATCGACAAGTCCGAGGAGGCGATCGGGCAGTACGAGGAGTACCTGTCCGGGCTCATCCGGCGGCGCCGGCGTGAACCGGGCGACGACCTGATCAGCGCCCTGGTCGCCACCCAGGCGCAGGACGACCGGCTCACCGACTCCGAACTGCTGTCCACCTGCTTCGTCCTGATCACCGCAGGCGACGAGACCACCACCCACCTGATCGGCAACGGCGTGCTGGCCCTGCTGCGCCACCCCGACCAGCTGGCCCGGCTGCGCGCGGATCCGGGGCTGATCCGCGGCGCCGTCGAGGAGCTGGCCCGCTACGACACGGTGACCCAGGCGATCGTCCGGGTCGTCGCGCAGGACCTGGAGATCGGCGGGCAACTACTGCGCGAGGGCGAGCTGGCGTACCTGTTCCTCGGCGCGACCAACCGCGATCCCGAGCGCTTCGAGGACCCCGACCGGCTCGACCTGACCCGCCCCGGAAACCGGCACCTGAGCTTCGGCCACGGGCCGCACTTCTGCCTCGGCGGCCCGCTGGCCAAGCTCCAGACGGAGGTGGCGATCGGCACCTTGGTCCGCCGACTGCCCGAGCTGCGGCTGGCCGACGAGGCGGCGCTGGAATGGCGGCCCAACCCGCTGCAACGGCGGCTGAGCACCCTCCCGCTCACCCACTGACCATGAACGACGACGAAGGAGAACTGACCATGGCCCGAGAGTTCGAGGTCCGCCGGGAACAGGACCTGCCAGCCACGCCCGAGCAGGTCTGGGCCGCCGTCGCCACCGGCGCAGGCAACCTGGGCTGGCTGTACCCGATGGAGGTCGAGCCGCGCGTCGGCGGAAAGGCCACCCGGGGCGACTCCACCGTCGTGGCCTGGGAGCCGCCGCGGCACTTCGCCGTCCGGGCGACCCAGGACGGCGGCTTCTCCAACACGCTCAGCTACCGCATCGAGCCCGCCGACGGCGGATCGAGCCACCTGCGGATGGGGATCCACTGGGTGCACACGGGCATCGTCGACGAGGCCTGGATGTGGGACGCCAAGTCGGACGTTGCCGAGAAGCACGTCGACTTCTACCAGCACGGCCTCGCCGAGTACCTGCGCCACTTCGCCGGCCGCCCCGCCGTCTACGTCAGGGCCCAGCGCCCCGAACCCACCGCCGAACCGGCCGACTTCGCCGCGCTGCGCCGCCGCCTCGGCCTCGCCGACGACGCGGCCGTCGGCGACCGGGTGCCGCTCCACCTCCCCGGTGCGGACAGGGGCTCGGAGGAGGTGGTCGTGGACTGGCTCAGCACCGACTTCGTCGGTCTGCGCGGCCCGGACGCGCTCTACCGGTTCTTCAACGGCAGCACCTGGAACGTGCCGATCTGGCTCGGCCACCACCTGTTCGCCGAGGACACCGATGAACAGCAGGCCACCGCGGCGTGGACCGCCTGGCTCAACGACACCCAAGCCTAGGTCCCTGATGGAAACCTCAACGGAAACACTGCTCTACGCCGCCGAACTCGTCGAGGAGAACGGCACCTACACGCTCGTCGTCGAGGACGTGCGGCGGGGCGGCATCCAGACCACCCCGGTCCCCAAGGCCATGGTCGACAAGCTCCCGACCTTCCTCTCCGCGCTCGCCGCCAAGCTCGACCCGGCAGCGCCACCCCGCCGCTGGTAGATCTCCTGGCCCCTCACGAGGCCGGTGCCGGCCGGAAGCCACCGCTCCCGACCGACACCGGCCTCGCCGCCCCGGGCAGGAGTTGACGGCACACGCACCTCGGGATGGGTGATTCCGAACTCCAGCGGGGTGAGGCTGTGAGCTCAGGGACGTCGGTTACGTGATGCTCATGAGGTCGTCGAACCGCGGTGACACAACGGTCAAACGGCGTGAAAAGAGGCCTCCTAGCTTCTTCCGCATGACCTACGAACACCGAACGTCCCATGACCACGACACCCCTTCCGTTAACCGGGGCCTGCGCCGGGGTGGCGTCCTCTGCGCGGCCGTCCTCGCCCGGCACCGAAGGGCTGAAGAAGCCCTCAAGGATCCTGTGGATGGGTGACTCCATCGCCGTCGGGCAGGCCCAGCCGCTGGCCGCCGCGCTCAAGTCCACCGGTATCGAGCTCACCTCCATCGCCGCCGACGGCGGCGGCGCAGCGGTCGGGCCGGTGGCGATGTCCAGCGGCGACGTCGCCTCCCGGCTCGCGTCGGTTCGCCCCGACCTGGTGGCCTACCAGATCACCACCTATGACTGGGGTAGCCCACAGGCGCCGATGTAGGAGTCGGCGGCGGCCCGGCCTCGTCGCGCGCGTGCGCGCTACGGGGTCAGGGCACGGGCGCCGCGGCATCCGGCTTGGCCCGCCGACGTGCCGGCGCTACCGTGCCGCTGGTGGAGACACCCCGGTCCCGGAGCGACGTGAAGACCCCGGCCCAGGCCCAGGCCCTGGCGGCCGAGTGCGACCGCCGCGCCCGCGAGGCCGCCGCCCAGGCGCAGATGTACGGGCGGCTGCGCGACGCGGCCGCCGACCTGCCACGCCTGGCCGCCCTGTGGGACGACCTGGTGGCCCTCGACCGTCAGAAGATCTCGGCATTCGCTTGCAACGCAGTGACCGTGCCCAGCCGGTGAGCGGGCACCAGGAGTCCAGGATCACGTGCACGGCGAGCGGACTCGCGGCCCGGGCCGGGGCCACTGCGATCCCAGGGGCCACGGCGGGCGCGCGGTCCGCCAGGGCAATGTCGCCGGCGGTCACCCCGAACGCGAGATCGTCCTTCCGACCGCCCAGGCTGAGCACCGGAGAAGACGCGTGCGGCTCGTGCCGGACATCTGTGATCAACGGCGAGTCGTCACGGGTTGCGGAGCGACGGGCGGGCGCATTCGAAATATTCTCCTATTGACGAACACAATAACGATTTTCACCGCCCGTCGAAGGCGGCTTCCCAGGCCGAACCAATATGGCAATAAGGCCTATCGCATCGTCATGACATCCCGTAGTGTGTGGCAGCACGGCGAGGAGGCGTCGGCGCACTGCGGAGTGATCGCGAGTGACGCGCACGACTCGACCGTCGAATTGCATGTATGCCGCCCGGACGGCAGTCGTGACGAGAAGACAAATTCCCTCTCGAAATGAACTGAGCCGTTCGGGCAGGTCATTCGATGTGCATTCTGGCGCGACGGCCGTCCTTGGGCCACCCACTTCATGGCGGACTTTCAGACCTGGCGACCGGGAAAGGTATTGGCATGAGAACGTGGCACACAGCTGCAGGCGACCGGTGGTGACCATGGATTTCCTGATTCGCCCGCAGAGCGAGAACTGCCGCCGGATCGCCGATGCCTCCGACCACTGCCTCGTGGGCCTGAGTCCGTTCAACGGCTACTACACACCACGCCGGGTGGAGGCACTGGTCCAATGGGCGGCCGGACAGTTCAAGAGGGTCGACGTCCTGGTTCCCGGGTTCGAGGCGGCACACACCCTCACCGCCGCTGGCGTCAGGCCACTGGAGGCGGTGGGCCGTGTACGGCGGGCCGTGAACCAGCTCAGAAATCCCGCGGTGCTGGCCTTGTCACGTGCCGGCGTGTCCGCGCCGGAACAGCACGTGCACACCTGGACCCAGCTGATGAGCCGACCCGAGTACACGACGTTGCGCGAGCAGGCCAGGACGGCGTACCAAGCCGATGCCGCCCTCAGGGCGGCCTGCCGGGCGGTTGCCCGGGGAGCGGTCCGGTCCATCGTGGATACGGAGCCCGGCGAGGAGCAGGTCGACGCCTGCGTCAGTTATCCGATCGCCGAGTTGCCGCTGATCGTGGACAGCCCGTCGATCTTCGACGTGCCTTCTTCGGTGTTCGTCTACCACCGGCGGATCGAGCTCGCCACAGCCGTGCTCGCCGGCCCGGCGACAGGGCTGCGGTCGGCTGCACAGCAGGGGTTCGTCGTGGCCGAGCCCGTACTGCCGGACGGTTCGAAATGAGGCAGCTCAGGCAGCTCCCGATGCCGGCGGTAACACCGGAAGTACCGTTGAGGTTTCCCTTCACGCTGGGCCCCTTGGGCACACCTCCGCCCGTGATCCACTGGGCACGCCGACGGCGGCCGGTCTGCCCGGTCGAGCTTCCGGATGGATCCCGGCTGTGGATGATCTCCCGGCGGGACGACATCCTGCGAATATTCACCGACCCGGACCTCGTGCGGCTGAGCGATGCCGCTGGAGCACTTCCCTCTCCGGCCTGGATCAGCGGGGCAGCACGCTCGCGGGCCGGGCAGCCTAGCGCCGGGAATTGCGCGACGCGGGCGGTGGAATCCCACCGGGCGGCGATCGTGAAACAGACCGGTCTCGTCCTGGACGCCATGGAAACCGGGAACAACCCGGCCGATGTCCTGGAACAACTGGCGGCGCCGCTGACAGCCGCCGTGTGCCGCGAGGTCTTCGGGTTGTCATTCGATCCCCAGGAATTGCGGAACCTTCTGATCCAGGAAGATCCCCCAGGAAATTCGGCTATCAGGAATCCGGACCTGCACCCGCTCACAGACAACCTCCGGGACGGCCCCGTCCGCGGTGATGCGGCCGGTGCGCCCGTCAAAGCCCACGAACAGCGGGAGGCCGACACCGAACCGCCGCACACCGTGGTGACAGGCTTGCCCGTCCGGTGCGCGAGGTCACTCTTCTCGGCATTGCTGACCGGCCCGTTCACTCTCCTGCTCCACCCCAAACCGTTACGGGAGTGCCTGCGCGATCCGGTGCTGTGGCGGGCCGCAGCAGGGGAACTGCGCCGCTACCACCCGGGCACGGTACTCGGCCCCGCCCATGTCGCGCTCAGAGACCTGGAACTGCACGGCACCCTGATCAAGGCCGGAGACACGCTGTGCGGCTCGCCCCTCGGCGCGGCCTGGGACGAGGAGCACTACCCCACCCCGGCGAAATTCGACATCCATCGTCCGGTCGTCCGTCCAGCGGACTTCCGCACGAGCCTTGGACCCGTCACGGACGGCGACCTCGACCGGCTGGTTCTCACCATCGTCTGCCCCGCTCTGTTCGAACGCTTCCCACACCTGCGCCTGGCCGTGGAAGAACACGAGATTCCCTGGAGAAGCGATCTGACGTTCATCCGTCCGGCCTGTCTGCCCGTGGCCTGGTGACGGCCAACCCGGTGAGAGGGGAACACCATGCATTCGACTGCCCGCATCATCAGCGTCCTGTCCGACGAGTTCGCCCGGGACCCGTACGCCTGGTACCCCCAGCTGCGAGAGAACGACCCCGTCCACTACGAACCCGGCATCGGTGCTTACTTCCTGAGCCGGCATGAAGATGTCCGCCGGGTTCTGACCGAGGACCAGATCTTCACCACCCAGGCGCTGCGAGAGCGCGCCGAGCCGGTCATGCGCGGTCGCGTCCTGGCGCAGATGACCGGCGCCGAACACACCGCAAAGCACCGAACGATGATCCGCGGATACACCGGACCGATGCTGGAGAACCAGATCCCGCTCATCCGCCGCAACGTGGAGGAGCTCATCCGCCCCCATCTGCGGCGCGGCCGGTTCGACCTGGTGAAGGACTTCGGACAGCCGCTGGCCATCTGGGTCGCGCTGGACAGTCTCGGACTGCCCAAAGGCGACTGGCGCAATGTGCACTCCTGGTTCCAGGGCGTGGCCGAGTTCGTGACGAGCGTCACCCTGACCGAGGAGCGTCACCGGTACTGCGTCCAGTGTGCCCGCCGTCTGGAGGACTACCTGCGGCCCTTCATCGAGGAACGGCGCGAGAACCCCGGCCAGGATGTGATCTCGCTGATGTGTCACACGGAGTACGAGAGCGGACGGATGAGCCTGCACGAGGTCACGGCTCTGTGCCACAACGTACTCCTCGCCGCGACCGAACCGGCGGACAAGACACTGGCCCTGCTGTTCCGGCATCTGATCACCCGCCCCGATCAGATGGCCCTGGTCCGCAGCGATCCCGGGCTGGTGACCGCCGCCATCGCGGAGACTCTCCGCTACTCACCGCCCGTACAGCTGATCCCCCGCAGGACAGCGGAGAGCGTCGAGATCTCCGGTGTCGCCATACCGGCCGAGACCATGGTCTGGTGCATGCTCGCCGCGGCCAACCGCGATCCTCGTGCCTTCGAGCAGCCCGACACCTTCGAGCTCCAGCGCACCGACCTCGGTCCCGAACGGTCCTTCACCGCCGCTGCGACCCACTTCGGGTTCGGCGCCGGCATGCACTCGTGCGTCGGGGCGGCATTCGCGCGCAGGGAACTGGAGACGGTCGTGACCATGCTGCTCGACCTCATGGAGAACATCGGCTTTCCCCAGGACGCCTCCTACGAGGAGACCGGCTTCTACTCCCGCGGCCCCGAATCACTCATCCTCACATTCGATCCCACCGCGGCAGGCCGGCACCTGGCGGCCTGAACCACTGAAGAGGGGACATGCCATGGACAGTACCCGCCACCACACATCCGTTCTGATTGCCGGAGGAGGACCTGCCGGACTGGTCCTGGCGGTGGAACTGGCCCGCCGGCGCGTCGACTTCCGGATCATCGATGCCGGCACAGGCCCCTTTCCGGGATCACGGGGCAAGGGTCTCCAGCCGCGCACCCTCGAGGTCTTCGACGACCTCGGAATCATCGACTCCGTACAGGCGGAGGGAGCGCCGCTGCCGCCGATGGTGGCCTGGGAGGAGGGAAGAATCGTCAAGGAGTGGGACGTCATCTCCCGTGGTGAGCCCACCGGGTCCACGCCCTACGCCGAACCCCTGATGCTTCCTCAGTCGCGTACCCAGGAACTGCTCCGCGAGCGACTGCTGCAGCTGGGCCACCGTGTCGAGTTCGGATCGCGGCTCGACGGATTCTCCCAGGACGAGGCCGGGGTGCGGGCCCAGGTCGTCCGGGCCGACGGACAGACGCGGGAGATCACGGCCGACTACCTGGTCGGGGCGGACGGGGGCGGCAGCACCGTACGGAAAATCCTGGGCGTACGGTTCGACCGCGAAGAAGTGGATACCCGGCCCCTGCTCGTGGCCGATGCCGATATCCCCGCACTGGACCGCGAGCACTGGCACACCTGGGGCAACGCGGCCGGCATCATGACCGCGATCTGTCCCGTCGCCAGAACAGACTACTTCCAGGTCATCGCGCGGTTCGCGGAGGGAACCCCCGACCCCGCCCCGGAGCGGGTCCGCGAGCTGGTGGCCGCCCGCACGGGCCTGCGGGTACGGAAGGTGCGGTGGTCATCGGTCTTCCGGGCCCGAGCGGCACTGGCGGAGCACTTCCGGGGCGGCCGGGTATTCCTGGCCGGTGACTCCGCGCATGTTCATTCCCCGGCGGGCGGCCAGGGCATCAACGCGAGCATCCAGGACGCCTACAACCTGGGCTGGAAACTGGCGCTCGCGGCAACCGGCCAAGCGGCACCCTCGCTCCTGGACTCCTACGAGGCGGAGCGTCGGCCGGCCGCGGCGGAGGTACTGGGCGTGAGCACCCGCATCCACCAAGGGTCGGACCGGGTCAGAGAACTGGCCGCGCATCGTGACCGCAGCACGCACCACCTGGCGCTCGGATACCGGGGCATCCCACCCAACACGGAGATGCGCCCCGCCCTAGCCGAGGAAGCCCTCCACGCGGGCGACCGCGCACCGGACGCTCCGTGTACCGGGCGCGACGGAGCCCCTGTACGTCTCTTCGACCTCTTCCGCGGCCCCCACTTCACGCTGCTCTCCTTCGGAAGCCCGCCCATCCGGCCCGCCGGCGCCCGGGACCCCGCGGTGGTCCGTGTGGTGCGTGTCGGCCACGACGTCTCGGACGCCGCGGGGTTCGCCGCCGTTGCGTACGCACCCCACGGCCTGTTCCTCGTGCGGCCGGACGGATACATCTCGCTGGCCACTGAGACCTCAGGTGATGTGACCGGCCACCTTCGCTCACTCGGCTTGCAAGCCGGATGACCGGCGGGGGCCGGATCCGAGGCGGCGCGCGCTCGCGCCGGCGGCCCAGCGCCACTCACCTGGCCCGGAGAGAACAGAGAGGCAGACCATGACCGATCCGAATCGCCCGCAACCCACTCCTTACGTTCTGGATTCAGCCGCCCGAGCGGATCTCGAATTCGACCGCCTGCGCACGATCGAGCAGGTCTACGACCCCGGAACCGAGGAGATCCTCACCCGGGTGAACCCGGCACCCGGGTGGTCATGCCTCGAAGTCGGCGCGGGAGCCGGCAGTATCGCCCGTCTCCTGGCATCGATCGCCGGAGAGACCGGAAGAGTGGTGGCAACCGACACCGATCCACGATTCCTGAGCACTATCACCCATCCCGGGGTCGAAGTGATCGAACACGACATCACCGCAGACGCTCTGCCACCCGGTTCCTGGGATCTGATCCACGCCAGATCCGTACTGGAGCACCTGCCGGACCCCGAATCCGTCCTGGCCCGGCTGATTCCCTCGCTGGCACCACACGGGCGGCTCTTCGCCGAGGCGATCGACACCAGTGCCGAGGCACTCGCCATTGCCGCCGCACAGACCCCGGACAGGAAAGCGGCCACAGCCTTCCTGGAGTTCGCGACCGCTGTGCACCAGCTGATGACACTCGCCGGAGCACACCCCGAGCTCGGCAGCACCCTCCCGGTGATCCTCGCCGCTCACGGCCTGGAGGGCATCACCCACCAGCGGCGGCACCCCTTCGTCCCCGGTGGAAAGCGCGGCTTCTACGCGCTCTCGCTCGCCCGCCTCGCACCGTCGTTCCAGGATCACGGACTGCTCGACACCGCCGACGGCCGGCTCTTCTCCCTGTTCGACGACCCGTCCATGGTCTTCCCCGCACTCCCCATCGGCGCCGCCCATGGACACACCCCCGCGACCGGACGGCGACAGTGAGCACCGGAGGAGCCGATCCGGCAGGAAGGGCGGGGAGCGCCCATCCGAGCGGAACAACACCCCGACGCGACAACGAGAGAGGCGGAGCCGATGAGTGAGGTAACGGTCGTGGGACAGGTCGTCGCCAAGGCGGGCAAGGAGGCAGAGCTCGCACAACTGCTTCAGTCGGTCGTCGAACCCACGCGGAACGAGGAGGGAAGCCTGCACTACTCCATCCAGCAGAGCATCGAAACCCCAGGGGAATTCATCGCCATCGAGCGGTGGCGACACACCGAGGACCTCCAGCGCCACTTCCGGAGCGCGCACTCCCAGCACCTCGCCGCCGCGGTGGAAGACCTCCTGGCGGAACCGATCAAGATCACGATTTACCACGAGCTGACGTGAGACGAGAGTCCCCACGAGGGCGACCGCCGGCCCCACGGAGACCGCACGGACAGGACCTGAGGCCAGACCCCATGTCCAGCGCAGACTCCGAGCTGCCATCTCCGGTACCCGGGACCAGCCCTGGGAAGCCCGCCTGGGGGACACCCCGGGCTTCACCCTCGCCCCCGCCGCGCTGGTACTGACCTCGGCGCTTCAGGGTGTTGGTGGTGGGAGGTCGAGGGAGAGATCTCCAGAGCAGCGGGAACGATCACGTCAGCGACCAGGCATGCTCACAGGTCAGCGAATTCTGTCGGTTGACCTTCCCCGTCGTCCTCCGGAAGGCACTGCACGGGACGGCCGTGCGCCCGGGCCTTCGGGCAGCCGGATCAGGCCGTGGGGAACTCGACCCGGACCCGCAGTCCGCCCGTGCCGCCGGGGACGGCGGTGATGGCAGCGTGGTGGGCGCGGGCGATGGAGGCGACGATGGACAGGCCCAGGCCCGCGCCCTCACCCGGGCTGTGCCGGCGCTCCCGGAGGCGGCGGAAGGGCTCGAAGAGGTAGGGGACGGTCTCCGGCGGCACCTGGGGGCCGGTGTTGGCGACCTCCAGGACACCGTCGTGCACGCCGACCTCGACCCGGCCGCCGTCGTGGTTGTAGCGCAGGGCGTTGCCGACCAGGTTGCGTACCAGGTGTGCCAGCAGCACCGGATCACCCTCGACGGACACGGGGACGGTGTCGGTCCGGACGGTGACGCGGTTCTCCCGGGGCTCCTGCGCGGCGGCGCACTCGGCGGCCACCGCGCGGGCCAGCTGGTCCAGTGCGACCGGTTCGCGCCGGTCCAGCCTCTGGTCGGAGACGGACAGCAACAGCAGTCCCTCGATGAGCCGTTCGCTGCTCTCGGAGACCTCGATCAGTTTGCGGCGGACCCGGGCGACGGCGGCCGGGTCCGCGGTGGCCAGCCCGATTTCGGCGGCGGCCCGCTGCACCGCGAGCGGAGTCCGCAGTTCGTGCGCGGCGTTGGCCGCGAACCGCTGCTGCGCACCCACCAGTTGTTCCATGCGGTCGAGCATGGCGTCGAAGGTGTCGGCGAGCTGTTTGAGCTCGCCCGGGGGTGCGTCGAGGGCGATCCGCTCGTGCAGGTTCTCACCCGAGAGCCGCCGCGCCGTGTTGGTGATCACCGCCACCGGGCGCAGCACCCGCCCCGACATCCACCAGGCCAGTGCCACCGAGATGACGGCGAAGGCGGCCAGCGCGATCAGGGAGACGGTCAGCAGCTGGCTCTGGGCCGCCTGCTCGGCGGCCTGGGTGACGACCTTGACGGCCTGGAAGTGGGACTGTCCGCCGTCGGCGGAGGTGGTTCCGGGTAGAGCGCTTGCGGGTGCGGCGGTTCCCACCGTGAGGGTTTTCGCCGCAGAGGGGTCCGGGGTCCCCAGTGCGGCCAGTCGCGGTTCGACGGCGACGGCCGTGCTGATCGAGGTGTACAGGTTCTCCCGGACCAGGAAGTTGACCAGGAAGATGAGCATGGCCCCGGCGAGGACGAGCAGCCCGCCGTAGAGCATGGTCAGCCGGCCCCGTTCCCCGCCCGGCAGCCGCGGGCTTGGTCGGCCGGGCAGCGGAGGGCGGTTCAGGCCGGCCGGGGCGAAGCGCCTCACGCCGGGACGCCGATGCGGTAGCCGTGGCCGGGCACGGTGTCGATGACCGAGGGCTCGCCGAGCTTGGCGCGGAGTTTGCTGAGGACGACCCGAACCGCGTTGGTGCGGTATCCCATGTTCTGCTCCCACACCTGCTCGATCAGGTCATCACCGCAGACCACGGCGCCCTCGGCCTGCATCAGCACCTCCAGTACGCCGAATTCCTTGCGGGACAGGGCGAGGTAGCGGCCCTCCCGGAAGGCCTGGCGGCGGGCGGTGTCGAGGGTGATGCCCGCACGTTCGATGACCGGCGGAAGGGCGGGGTGGGTGCGGCGGCCGAGCGCCAGGACCCGGGCCAGCAGTTCCTCGTAGGCGAACGGCTTGGTGAGGTAGTCGTCCGCGCCCAGGTCCAGGCCGTCGACGCGGTCGCGGACGGTACCGGAGGCGGTGAGCATCAGCACCCGGGTCAGCAGTCGCTGCTCGACGACGCTCCGGCACACCTCGTCGCCGTGCGCCCCGGGCAGGTCGCGGTCGAGCACGAGCACGGCGTAGTCGGTGAGCCTCAGCCGCTCCAGCGCGTCGGCGCCGTTGTACACGACGTCGACGGCCAGGGCGTCGCGCCGCAATCCCTCGGCGATCATGTCCGCCAGGAATTCCTCGTCCTCCACGATCAGTACACGCATGACACCAGGTGTACCTGAAAGCCACCTTTCGTCGCCGTAAAGGTCTCGGCTGACAGCGGCGAAATGCGGGTGCGTGCCAGCCTCTGCGTGGCCGGAGCGGCCGGAGCGGTCGGCCGCTCGTCATCGGCCACTCGTCATCGGCCACTCGTCATCGGACACGGAGGAATTCCATGCGGAACCACATGCGGAACCACAGGTACGGCGCGGCGGCCGCGTTGGTGGCAGGGCTCGCGCTGTTCGCCACGGCCTGTGGCGGAGGCGGCACGGGCTCCGGCGGGGGCGGCGGCTCGGACTCGTCGGGCAAGGGCGCGGCGGCGGACCAGGCCTACGAGCACCGTAAGTGCCTGCGCGAACACGGCGCCCAGGTGAAGGAGCCCGAGCCGGGCCAGGACCCGCGGGCCATGGTCCTGGAGGGCGGCCAGGACAAGATGGCGGAAGCCCTCAAGGCCTGCGGGGGAGCCGGTGGCTCGGGTGGCGCGAAGATGTCCCAGGCCGACAAGGACAAGGCCCTCGCATTCGCCCGGTGCATGCGCGGTAACGGTGTGGACATGCCGGACCCGAAGTTCGACGGCGACTCGGCGATGTCGGGATCGGCGATGAAGATCCCGGAGGGCGCCGAGAAGGACAGGTTCGACCAGGCGAACAAGGCGTGCAGTGGTCAGAATGCGCAGTGAGCGCGGGCGCAGCCGCCGAACGTACCTGATCGCCGTGCTGGCCACCTCGGTCACGCTCGCGGGCGGGGTCACGGCCCTCTCGCAGGCCGGAGGCAGCGGCAACGCCGGCGTGGCACGCACGGACGGGCTGCCGCCGAGCACGGGCTCGGTGGAACGACAGGACCTGAGCAGCCGGACCCGAGTGGACGGGGTCCTCGGCTACGCCGAGGAGCGCCGGATCAACGCCGGTGTGCCGGGCACCCTCACCTGGCTCCCGGAGGCCGGCGCAGTGGTGAAACGCGACGGGGTCCTCTACGAGGTCGACGGCCGGAAGGTCCGGCTCATGGTCGGCGAGCGCCCGATGTACCGGACGCTGAAGGCCGGAGACGAGGGGCCGGACGTCAGGCAGCTGAAGGAGAACCTCCGCGACCTGGGCTACGGCAAGGGGCTGGCCGCGGACGAGAAGTTCACCGCCGGTACGGCGGATGCGGTCAAGCGCTGGCAGAAGGCCCACGGCCTGGCCCGGAGCGGCGAGATCGGCCCCGACCAGATCGCCTTCTCGCCCGCGGCGGTGCGGATCAAGAAGAACGACGCGGCCGTCGGCGACCAGGCCGCTCCCGGCAAGCCGGTCCTCACCGCCACCGGCTCCGAACGGCAGGTGCAGATCAAGATCGAGGTCTCCCGGGCCGACCTCGCCAAGCCCGGCACCCGGGTCGAGGTCGCCCTGCCCGGCGGCGGCAAGGCCAAGGGCAAGGTCGCCTCCGTCGACCGCACCATCGGTGAGGACGGCAAGGAGCAGGGCTCCCCGGACAAGCCCGCCAAGATCACCGCCCGGGTGGTCTTCGACGACCCGGGGCAGGCGGAGGGCTTCGACCAGGCGCCCGTCACCGTCGAGCTCGAAGGCGAGGTCCACAAGGACGTGCTGACCGTACCGGTCAACGCACTGCTCGCGCTGTCCGGCGGCGGCTTCGGCATCCAGATCGTGGAGAACGGGAAGGTGCGCGAAGTCCCGGTCGAGCTCGGCATGTTCGGACAGGGCCGGGTCGAGGTCAGCGGGACCGACCTGACCGAGGGAATGAAGGTCGGGGTGCCCAAGTCATGAGCACGGTGGTCGAGTTGAACCAGGTCACCAAGGAGTATCCGGGCGGGGTCACGGCGCTGCACGGGGTGGACCTGCGCATCGGACGCGGCGAACTGCTCGCCATCGTCGGCCCTTCGGGGTCGGGCAAGTCCACCCTGCTGCACATCGTCGGCACCCTGGACCGGCCCAGCGCCGGATCCGTCACCCTGGCGGGCCACGACGTCGCCGCCCTCTCCGACCGCAGGCTGTCCGCCCTGCGCGCCCGGCACATCGGCTTCGTCTTCCAGTCCTTCCACCTGGTGGCCGGGGTCAGCGCCCGGGACAACGTCGCCGAGGGCCTGCTCTACTCGGGCCTGCCGCGCGCCCAGCGCCGCAGGCGCGCGGCCCTGGCCCTGGAGCGGGTCGGGCTCGCGGACCGCATGCACCACCGTCCGCACGAGCTGTCGGGCGGCCAGCGCCAGCGGGTGGCCATCGCCCGGGCGGTGGTCGGCGAACCGGACCTGCTGCTGGCCGACGAGCCGACCGGCGCGCTGGACTCCGCGTCGAGCGAAGCGGTGATGGAGCTGCTGTACGACCTCAACGCCCAGGGCGCCACCATCGCGGTGATCACCCACGACGGCGAGATCGCCGACAGCCTGCCACGCCAGGTCCGCATCCGCGACGGCCGCGTCGTGGCGGATCTGCGTACCGGCGCCGCCGCCCCGGCCGATCGGGGTGGGCAGCGGTGAGCCGCACCCGGCTGGCCCCGGCCCGGCTCGGCCCCCGCGACGTCCTCCACGTCGGCTCGGCCGGCCTGCGCACCCGGCCGCTGCGGGTGGTGCTGTCCGCGCTGGGCATCGCCATCGGCATCGCCACCATGATCGCGGTGGTCGGCATCTCCTCCTCCAGCAAGGCCCAACTCCTGCGGCAACTCGACCAGTTGGGCACCAATATGCTGGTGGCCTCCCCTGGCCAGGGGCTGTTCGGCGAGAAGGTGAAGCTGCCCGAGGAGTCGACCGGCATGCTGGGCCGCGTCCCCGGGGTCGAGCAGGTCGGCGCGACCGGGGACCTGGCGCAGTCCGTCAGACGCAGTGAGAAGATCCCCGACGGCGAGACCGGCGGCATCACCGTGAAGGCCGCCACCGAGGGACTCCTGGACGTCGTGCGCGGCGCGGTCGGCTCGGGCACCTGGCTCAACGAGGCCAACGGACGCTACCCGTCGACGGTGCTCGGACACGTCGCGGCCCAGCGCCTGGGCATCACCGCCCCCGGCCAGCAAGTCCACATCGGCGGCCAGTACTTCACCGTCATCGGCATCCTCGACCCGCTGCCGCTGGCCCCCGAGATCGAACGGGCCGCCCTGATCGGCTGGGACGGCGCCGGCACGCTGCTGGGCTTCGACGGCCACCCGACCCAGATCTACGAACGGTCGACGGACCAGACGGTCAGCGCGGTCCGCGCGCTGATCCCCCGCACCGTCGACCCGCAGAACCCGCACAACGTGCAGGTCACCGACCCCTCCTCGGCGCTCCAGGCCAAGGCCGCCACCGAGGGGGCGTTCACCGACCTCCTGCTCGGGCTGGGCGGGGTGGCGCTCCTGGTCGGCGGCGTCGGAGTCGCCAACACGATGATCATCTCAGTGCTGGAGAGACGGCACGAGATCGGACTGCGCCGCTCCCTGGGCGCCACCAGGGGCCAGATCCTCCTCCAGTTCGTGACGGAGTCCCTCCTGCTCTCCGGACTGGGCGGACTGGCCGGCGTGGCCCTGGGCGCGGCCGCCACCTACGCCTTCGCCGCCTCGGGCGGCCTGCCCTGGGTAATCCCCTTGTGGGCCGTCACCGGAGGCTTCGCCGCCACCCTGCTCATCGGCACGGTCGCAGGCCTCTACCCGGCCGTCCGGGCCTCCCGACTCTCCCCGACCCTCGCCCTCCACGCCGGCTGACGGGCGGCACGGCGTGGGGCACTCCTTGGAGTGCCCCACCCGCCGGACCGCAGCGGGCACGACCGGGGCGGAAGGAGACACGGCGTCGGCGGGTCAACCGCAACACCCCCAGAACCCCACAACCGGATCCCGAGCGGCCACCCCTCCAGCAGCTGGTCCACCCGACCTGCCCAGAACGTGTCCGGCCCCGACGTCTCCGTCGGGGCCGGACACGTTCTGCAAGGTTTCGATCCGACCAGCTTCATTCGGTCAGTTGACCTGTGTCACTGCGCCACCGAGGACTCGATGCCGACGTCGTCCTGCGGCGGCCGTCCTCGACCACGGTTGCGGAAAACCCTCAGGCTCCGTGCTCCCGGGCCGCCGCGATACCCGCCCGTACCGCTTCCAGCAGGGCTTCCAGGCCCTGGGCCCGCTGCCATTCCTCGGCCGAGTGGTGCCATGTGTGCTGCGTCGCCGGGGCTTCGGGCGGACCGGCGACGATCTCGACGGTCCGCCTCCCCTTCCGGTCGGGGCCCGTGACCCGCAGGTCCATGTTCTTGATGTGGAACCGCTTCGGACAGCTGCCGAAGACCTCCAGGATCCGGCCGTCGAACGTGTAGAACTCTCTGCCTGCCCTGGCCGTGGTCTCGTCGGTCATGCGGCGACGCTACAGGCGGGGACCGGCGGCTGCCAGGAGCGGAGGCCCTGCAAATTCACATGACAGCTGCGGCCGGCTCCGCGATCCTTTGCCGGTGGCCACGGAACCGGATCTTCTCAGTCTGAGCATCGTCTGCCCACCGCCCGGCGAGGGCGGCGTGGAGGTCCGCCCGTTCGTCAGTGGCCGGGATCTCCTGGCCGACCTGTCCCTGCGTAGCAGGGAATCGGGCGGCCCCCCGTTCGCGGGATCAGGCCCCCGGTATCTCCTGGGCCGGGGCGGGCCGTTGCATGCCACCGGAACTCCCCACGAGGTTCGGCTCGCTCGATCCGGGTGCGGCTTTGAGCGGTGCTGCAGCGCTCTGTACGTGACGGTCACGCGCGACGAGGAGCATGTCGTCTGGGCGGGCTGGCGCGACCCGGTCGAGCGGGGCTTCGACCTGCCGGAGTTTCGGTTCGCCGCGGATCAGTACGAGGCCGAGGTCCTGCGAGCCGAAGGGGACCGCGGCTGGGAGTGGCCGGCGGCAGTGGTCGCGACGTTGCTGGAGGCGGGGCTGAGGGGACGCGAGGACTGGCTCGCCAGGTGGGAGTGCGAGTTGGAGGCGGTCTGGGCCTTCCGCGGGGAACCCGATCGGATCGACGTCGTCCTGAGGCATCCCCCTGGCCGGGACGAGACGGATCTGCCTTGGGCCCAGTTCCTGATGACCCTGCCGATCTCCGCGGACGACCCGTCGGACCAGGCCGAGCACCTTGAAGCGCAGCTGACCGCAGGCGATCCCCGTGCCACCGCCGAGCTCTGCGGAGGCTACCGGCCGGAGCAGGTGGGCTACCCGTGGCCGTAGCCGGCCGACCCGCTGTTCATCATGGACCTCCGTGGATACCCCTGGCTTCAGCCGGGGGAGGAAGTGGACTGCCCGCGTAGCGGGTCAGGTGGCTGCGTTTCGCCCCCGGGGCGGACCGCAGTGCTGTGACGTGCGGGATTCGAGTGCACGCGCGCATCGCCGACCGTCGCAGGGACTTCCTGCACAAGCTCACCACTCGGCTCGTCCGCGAGAACCAAACGGTCGTGATCGAGGATCTGACGGTCCGGAGCATGCTCAGGAGCCGGACGCTCGCCCGTGCCATCAGTGACGCGGGCTGGACCGAGATGCGGTCCATGCTGGAGTACAAGGCTCGGTGGTACGGCCGGGACCTGGTGACCGTCGACCGGTGGTTCCCCAGCTCGAAACTGTGTTCGGCCTGTGGCGTGACCGCCGCGAAGATGCCACTGAACGTCCGCGAGTGGGCATGCGCCTGCGGCGCACAGCACGACCGGGACGTGAACGCGGCACGCAACATCCTGGCCGCCGGACTGGCGGTTACAGCCTGTGGAGACGGTGTAAGACCTCAACGGAGCACTCCGGGCGGGCAGTCGTCGGTGAAGCAGGAAACATCCCGACCGCAGCGCTCGCGCGCAGCGGCTCAGCCGCGAGGCTGAGGGGAATCCCCCGGCTCCAGCCGGGGGAGGAAGTCAAGGCCGGGGACTTCGTCACCGGCAGGGCCGTGCGCACATCCTCGATACCCCGGCGCCCTGGTCCTCCCGCGCCGGGGGCGACCGGCTCAGTACGACCGGTTGACGATCAGTTCGCAGAGCGCGTCGAGGTCGGCGACGGCGCCGGGCACCGCGCCGGGGCCGTCGGCGAGGCTCCGCAGACGGCGTCGGGCCCCGTCCGCGTGCTCGGCGGCGCGCTCCACCGTCCAGCGCCGGCCGCCGGCCTCCTCCACCAGCCGGGCCAGCTCCGCCTCCCCGGCCCGGCCAGGGCCGGCCGGCAGCGCGTAGCGGCGGGCCGGTTCGTCGCCCGCCGCGGTGTTCGAGGCCATCGCGGCCACCACCGGCACCGAGAGCTTGCGTGCCCGCAGGTCCGCGAAGACCGGTTTGCCCGTGACCGCTTCGTCGCCCCAGATCCCCAGCAGGTCGTCCACCAGCTGGAACGCCATGCCCAGGTCGTGTCCGAACGCGGCCAGGGTCTCGACCTGCGCCGGCCCGCCGCCGCCGTGGAGGGCGCCCAGCCGGCAGGCGCAGGAGATCAGCGACGCCGTCTTGCCCGACACCATCTCCAGGCACTCGGACAGCTCGACGCGGGGCGCGGCCTCGAACAGCACGTCCAGGCTCTCACCCACCGCGAGCTGGATGAGCGTGTCCAGCAGGGCAGCCGACGCCTCGCCGGCGACGGCTTCGCCGTCGGGGCCTGCGAGCACCTCGAACGCCAGCATCAGCAGTGCGTCGGCCGACCGGGTCGCCGCGCCCGGCCCGAACACCTCCCAGGCGGCGGCCCGGTGGCGACGGAGCGCATCGCCGTCCAGGACGTCGTCGTACAGCAACGACAGGTGGGAGGACTGCTTCGATCACGTGCCGGACGCGGTAGCCGAATACGACCGGCTCAAAGTCCGGATCACCGCGGAGGCGTGATCGCCTGATCCGGTAGCCCTCCTGGCTCGCGTAGGAGCCTCACAGGCGCTGCGAAATCTCTCATCGGACGGCAGCGACCCGCCTGTGAAACCCCGCAGTGTCGTGGTGGCCGTTCTCAGGCCGAGGGCGTGACCGCTGGTGAACAGGCCGGACTGCGCGACGTCGAGCGTGTGAAGGTGCGGCGGTAGGCGGTGGGGGTGGTGTCCAGTGCGCGCCGGAAGTGCAGCCGCAGGTTGGCCGCCGTGCCCAGCCCGCAGTCCCGCGCCACCTGCTCCACCGAGCGGTCCGTGGATTCCAGCAGCTCCCGCGCCCTGCCCAGCCGGGCGTTGAGCATCCACTGCAACGGGGTCGTGCCCGTCTCCTCGGTGAACCGGCGCATGAAGGTGCGCTGCGAGAGGCCCGCGTGCCGGGCGAGCACGCGCAGCGAGAGCGGCTCGCCGAGCCGCTGCAGGGCCCATCCACGGGTACCGGACAGCGACGCCTCGCCGGCCACCGCGACGGGAGCCGGCACGTACTGGGCCTGCCCACCGTCTCGGTGCGGGGCGGCGACCAGACCGCGGGCGATCTGGTTGGCCATCTCCGCGCCCAGGTCGCGGCGCACGATATGCAGGCACAGGTCGATGCCGCAGCACACCCCGGCCGAGGTGAGCACGTCGCCCTCGTCGACGTAGAGCACGTCGCGGTCGACCGAGACGGCCGGGAAGCTCCGCTCGAACTCGTCGATGTGCTTCCAGTGGGTCGTGGCGTGCAGCCCGTCCAGGACGCCCGCCGCGGCCAGCGCGAAAGCGCCCGTGCAGATCGACACCACACGCTTGCCTCGGTCGCGGGCTCCGGCCAGTGTCTCGAGCACGGCGTCCGGCAACGGGAGGATCAGGTCGAATCCCGGCACGATCACGGTGTCGGCGGTGCTCACCCGCTCCAGGCCCTCGTCGGCGACCAGGGCGAAACCCGCGCTGGTGGCCACCTTCGGCTGAAGCGCGCACAGGGTCATCTCGTAGGGGGTTTCCGGCCGGGTGGTGAAGATCTGCGTCGGGATCGCCAGGTCGAGGGGGGTGACCCCGTCCAGCGCCAGGACCGCGACTCGATGCACTGCCATGGCAAGATTCTAGCGAAGTAAGGAAATTTTGCCTCTCGCCAGGTCAGGGCGGTCACGGCCAGGCTGAAGACATGACCGGACCTACCCGCGAGGCGACCGCCGACCTGATCACGCTGCCAGGCACACCGCTTGCCGACGCCGTCATGAACCTCATCCGACCGGTGGAAACGCCGTCCGTCTTCAACCACAGCGTCCGCAGCTACCTGTTCGCCCGGCTGGTTGCCGGCCGCCTCGGCCTGGTCGTCGGCCACGACTACCAGGACGACCTGTTGTTCGCCGCGTGCGCGATGCACGACCTCGGCGTGGCGTCGGACGGCCCGCACAACCAACGGTTCGAGGTCGAAGGCGCCGACCGGGCCGCCTCATTCCTCATCGACCGCGGAGTACCGGCAATCGATGCCGACCAGGTCTGGCAGGCCATCGCCCTCCACACCTCCCCGGGTATCGCAGAACGCCGTGGCACGCTGTGCGTGCTCGTCCGCGAGGGCGTCGCACTCGACTTCGGTGGCCCGATCGGCGCCGCCCACATCGACGCCGTCACCGACGAGCAGGCCGACGCCGTGCACGCCGCCTATCCACGGCTGGACATGATCCGCTCACTCACCGACGCGATCGTCGCGCAGGCCGCGAAAGACCCGAAGAACGCACCCCGGTACACGATCCCCGGCGAATTCCTCCGTGAACGCGAGACCTTCGGCCGGACCCGGCTGGAGCACGCCTGCCGTTCGTCCCGCTGGGGCAACTGACTCCACGGACTCCACGGCCGCGTCACCGAAGAACACGACCGCGTCACCAAAGAAAAGGAAGCACCGCAATGACCGTCCACACCGTCGCGATCCCCGAGGACAACCCGGTCTTCGGGCAAACCACCAGCGCCTTCGCGAGCTTCGGCTATTCCGCCGCGGTCCGCGCGCACGGCCTCCTGTTCATCGCCGGAACGATCGGTCGCCGCGCCGACGGAACCATCCCGGACACCATCGAAGAGCAGACCGAGATCGCCATCCGGAAGATCGAAGAGATCCTTCGACTGGAGAACCTCGACCCGTCCGCCCTCGTCGAGGTCACCAGCTACCACGTCGACATCCGCCGGCACTTGCCCGGCTTCATCGAGGCCAAGCAGCGCCTCGTCGAAGCGCCCTACCCGACCTGGACGATCATTGGTGTCAGCGGCCTCGCCAGCCCGGGACTCCTCGTCGAAATCCGCGCGACCGCCGCGTATCCCGCCGAATCCCGGTAGACCGCCGCTCCTGGACCGGCGCCCGGGCCCAGGAGCCCGTCGCGACGGACGTGAGGTTCTCACGGGACTGCGGCGGCACCGAGGAGACGACGGGACCCAGCCCGGTCTGCAGATGGTGGTCGTAGAACGCCGCCAGCACCGACACCGCGTGGTTGACGGTGGCCGGGGCGTAGCCCGACCTCAGGTACGGCTTGCCGGTGGCGCGTTCAGCGATCCCGGTACGGGCGCATCCGGTCGGCGCCGGTCCCGCGCCGGGTTGTGGCACGTCCGCAGCCACAGGACGAAGTCGCGTACGTCCACACAACGCGGCCGGTGAGGTGCCGCGGAACCTGCGGATCAACCTCGTCAGCTCCGCTTCCAGGGCCCGCCCCAGTACGGGGCCGGGTCGGGGGGCGGGGACCGGTGGGTCAGCGGTGGGTGAAGCGGGTGGTGAGGGTGACGGTGGTGAGGCCCTTGATCATTGCGGCTCTGTTCCAGTTCATGCCGAAGTCGTTGCGGTCGACGGTGATCTCGCCGCTGAGGGTCACCTCGTGCGGGCCGGCGGCGGTGGCGCGGGCGGTGAAGGTGAGCGGGCGGGTGGTGCCGAGCACGGTGAGGCTGCCGGTGACCTTGGCGGTTCCGGCGCTGTCGGCGACGACGCGGGTGGCGGTGAAGGTGAACGTCGGATACCTGTCGACGTCGAAGAAGTCCGCGGAGCGCAGGTGGGTGTCGAGTTTGGCCTGCTTGCTGAGGATCGACGCGGCCTCGACGGTCAGTGTGCCGTGCGCGGAGCCGTCGGGGCTGATCTCGCCTTCGCCGCTGAGCTTGGTGAAGGCGGCCCTGATCGTGGCCAGTCCCCACATCGACTTGTGCTTGATCTCCACTGATGACGTGGCCGGGTCCAGGACCCAGGGGCCGGTGCTGAGGTCGGACAGCCTGGTGGAGGGCTGGGTGGGGTCGGTGGTGCGGCGGGTCATGGCGACCGTCTTTCGCGGTGGGGCAGGCAGTGGCGCTTGGGTGGGGTGCGGCGTCGCGGGCTGGTGAGTCGCGCGCCTGCTTCCGCCCGGTGGTGGTGGGGCGGGGCCTGAATTCGGGGGCGTCCGTCGTCGCGGGGGCGTCGCGGGGGCGGCCCTGCCCCGCCCCCGCGACGACAGCAGCGGCGGTGGTGCGGGGCCGGGTTCGGTCCGCGCCGTGCCGGTGTGCGGTCCGCAGGTGCTGGTCAGGCGGAGAGGCCGGCGGCGAGGGCCTTGGCCTTGGCAGCGGCCTGCTCGTGGGCCTGGGCGCGGGAGGCGTCCGACAGGTCGACCAGGTCGGCCATCGCGGGGACGGTGCGGGCCAGGGTCAGTTCGGGCGTGATGACGTCGACCTTGAGGCCGAGCAGGCCGGTCAGCGCCTTCTCCAGGTAGTTGGCCGCGAACTCGAAGTCCTCGCGCGGGGTGCCGGGCGCGTAGGAGCCGCCGCGGCTGGCGACGACGGTGACGGGCTTGCCCGCCACGGAGGAGTTCTCACCGCCGGTGCGGCCCATGATGATCACGTGGTCCAGCCATGCCTTGAGGCTGGAGGGGATCGTGAAGTTGTACATGGGGGCGCCGATGAGCACCGCGTCCGCGTTCTCCAGCTCCGCGGCCAGCTCGGTGCGCAGGGCGAAAGCGGCCTTCTGCTCGTCCGTGTGGTCGGCCGGGTCGGCGAAGGCGGCCGTGATGCCGGCAGCGGTGAGGTGCGGCAGCGGCTCGGCCGCGAGGTCGCGGTAGACGACCGTGCCCTCGGGGTGCTGCTCCTCCCATGCCTTGCGGAAGGTGGCCGTGACCTCGCGGGAGGCGGAGCCGTGGGGCAGGGCGGAGGAGTCGAGGTGCAGCAGGGTGGCCATGGAGGGCTCCAGAGTTAGGGGCGGAGGTTTCTTACGTAGCTAGTAGCTACTTACTTTTCTAAAGCTACGTAGGTCGAGGGCTACCCTGGTGGCATGGCGAATCACGGCGAGCAGGCATGCAGGAAGGCCGACGAGGGCATTGCGCGCGTCTTCCAGCTCTTCGGCAAGCGGTGGACGGGCCTGATCGTCGTCACCCTGATCCCGGGGCCCGTGTACTTCGCCGATCTTCGGCGGGCCATCCCGGGCATCAGCGAGCGCATGCTCTCGGAGCGGCTCACCGAACTCGGCGAGGCCGGCCTGATCCTGCGAGAGGTGGACGCCGGCCCTCCGCTGAGGGTCTCCTACCGGCTGACCGAAGCGGGCAACGCGTTGGAGCCCGCGTTGGCCGAGCTGGGGCGGTGGGCGGCCGCGCACCTGAACGGCGGTGCACCCTGCTCCGGTGGGCCGGAGCGGCTCCCGCTCGACGTGGCCGGCGCGGCCGGCGGCGGAGCGGCTTCACCGCGTGCCGCACCAAGGACTGCGAGTCCCGCGGCGGCGTGCACGCCGGGTGGTTCCACCGGCGGATGCGGCCGGTGAGCGAGATGCCGGTGTAGCGGGCGCCGGTCTGCGCGCCCAGGTCGCTGCTTCAGGCTCGTCGCCGAACCGGAATCAAGGCCCCCGTCGCCGCCGATTTCCGTTCGATTCTCCCGAGGGCCGGGCCCGCTCCAGCACCGAACGGGCCGATCTCGCCCAGTGGCTGACTGTGCGTGCCGACGGTGTTACGCTCCCGAGAGAAGAGAGAGCTGACTCTCACTTGTTGGCCGGGGACGCCGTTCGTCCGCCCTGGCCTGGACGTGCAGGAGAGGGCGGTTCTGCCAAGCGTTCGCTGCTCTTGTGGCCTTTGGCCGGTGAGGAGACCCATCATGACCGCCCCCGCACCGCAGTTACCCTTCGAGCGCCCCGACGCCCTGGACCTGGCGCCGCTGTTCGCGCGTCTGCGCGAGGAAGGTCCGATCACGCGGGTGACGACACCCGCCGGCGACCCGGCCTGGCTGGTGACCCGCTACGAGGAGGCCCGGGAGGTTCTGAGCGACGCCCGGTTCTCCCGGCTGCGCCCCGATTCCGAGGGCGCGCCGAGGATCTCGGAGTCGGCGCTGCACACGCGCCCCGCCCCCTCGCCCGAGGAGGAGGACCGCGAGCACACGCGGATGCGGCGGATGCTGGCGCCCGCGTTCAGCGCGCCGCGGATGCGCCGGCTGGGCGAGCGGATCGGGGAGCTCGCCGCATCCTGCCTGGACGCGATGGAGGAGGAGCGCGCGCGGGATCCGGAACGCGCCGTCAACCTGCACGACCACCTGTCGTTCCCGTTGCCGGTGATGGTGATCTGCGAGCTGCTGGGTGTGCCGGTCGCGGACCGGGGCCTGCTGCGCGGCTGGTCGGAGCGGATCGCCGCGCTGTACGGCGGGGCCGACGGCGCCGCGGCCATGGCCGAGTTCGAGGCGTACGTGGCCGGCATCGCCGAGGAGAAGCGGAAGCAGCCGGGGCAGGACGTGATCAGCGACATCCTGGCCGTGCAGGCGGAGGACCCCTCGTTCACCGAGGGGGAGATGACCCGGCTGGCGGTGGGGCTGCTGTTCGCCGGCCACGAGACGACGTCGGCCCGGATCGACCTGGGGGTGCTGTTCCTGCTGAGCGACACCGGCCGGCGGGACCGCTTCGCCGCCGACCCGGAGGCGCTGGCCCGCGCCACCGTGGAGGAGGTCCTGCGGATGGCCTCGCCCGGTGGCCTGGGCCTGACCCGCTACGCCCGCGAGGACGTCACCGTCGCGGGGACCGCGATCGCGCGGGGCGAGGCGGTGCTGGTGGCGATCAACGCCGCGAACCGGGACGGGCGGGTGTTCGAGGAGCCGGACACCTTCGACCCGTCGCGTTCCCCCAACGCGCACCTGGCCTTCGGGCACGGCGGCCACTACTGCATCGGCAACGTGCTGGCACGCACCGAGATGCAGGTCGCGCTGACCGCGCTGTTCCGGCGCTTCCCCGACCTGCGGCTGGCGGTGGACGCGCGGAGCCTGCGCGACCACGACGAGCGGCTGGCGGGCGGCCTCAGCGAGGTCCCGGTCCTGTGGTGAACGAGGAACACCCGCGCGAGCGGCCGGTCGCGCGGGTGGAGGCGGACACCTCGCGGTGCGTGTCGTCGGGGCAGTGCGCGGTGACCGCGCCGCTGGTGTTCGACCAGGACGAGGCCGGGCAGGTCGTCGTGCTCGCCGCCGAGCCCGGCGCACGGGCGGCGGAACTGGCCCGCCAGGCGGCCGCCATGTGCCCGGCCTCGGCGATCCAGGTGCATTCGGTGCGCTGATCCGGTGCGCTAACGTCCGGTGGTGCCGGCCGCCCCCGCAAGGGCGGCCGGCACCCGCCTCGGCGTCAGGGTGTGCGGGTGTGCAGTGCGGGGGCGGGGCAGGGCAGCGGGCGGGCCCCGGCGGGGGTGAGGCCGTCGAGGACCAGGGCCAGGTAGCGGCGCCAGCCGTCCTCGTGGGGTTCCATCGTCCACAGCACCGAGACCAGCATGACGACGACGCGGTGCAGGTCGTCGGGTACGAGGTCGGCGCGGATCACACCTGCGTGCTGACCGCGCGCCAGGAGGGCGTCGAGGGCGGCGAAGAACTCCTGCCCGGTCGCCGGGGTCAGGACGCCGGCGGAGCGGGCGGCGGCCAGCACGTTGTAGTCGCCGGCCACCGATTCCAGTGCCGCTTCCAGGACGCGGGCCAGTCCGGAGGCGGGGTCGGGGTCGTGGGCGGCAGCCTGGATGACGGGGCGGACGTTCTCGCCGAAGCGCTCGTCCAGTACGGCCCGCAGCAGCGCGGCCTTGTCGGGGAAGCGGCGGAAGAGCGTGGCGGCTCCGACGCCGGCCCGGCGTGCCACGTCGTCGAGGAGGGCGTCGGGGCCTTGTTCGGTGAAGACCTCCCGGGCAGCCCGGATGATCTTTTCCGCGTTGCGGGCGGCGTCGGCGCGCAGCAGCCGGGGGGAGTCGAGGGCCATTGCGGCAGCCTATCCAAGGGCCGGCGGAACGGCGTCGGACGGTCCGGGGGCGTGGTGGTGCGGGGCAGATGGGGGGAGCGCGCCGGGCGGCGGGGACCGCAGGGCGGGGCGGGGGTCCGGCCGTCGCGCTCCCTCCGTGGTTCAGCCGTCCAGGTGGGTGGGCGCGAACATCCGCAGCAGGGTGGGCAGGACCAGCACGTTGGGGCCCGGGGCGGCGAGTGCGGCGGCCAGGTCCCGTGCGAGGTCGTCGGGTGTGGTCATGGCGGCCGGGACGCCGAAGGACTCGGCCAGACGGACGAAGTCCGGGCGGGCCAGTTCGGTGGCGGTGGCCTCGCCGAAGGCGCCCGTCATGTACTCGCGCAGGATGCCGTAACCGCCGTCGTCGATGATCAACCAGGTGACGTTGAGGCCGAGTTGGCGGGCGGTGGCGAGTTCGGCGAGCGAGTACATCGCGCCGCCGTCGCCGGAGACGGCGAGGACCGGGCGGCCGTCCGTGGCCACGGCGGCGCCCAGTGCGGCGGGGTAGCCGTAGCCGAGGCCGCCGGCGCCCTGGGCGGAGTGCATCGCTCCGGGGCGGCGGGCGTCGAAGGCGGACCAGGCCCAGTAGCCGAGGATCGTCATGTCGAAGAAGACCGGCGAGTCGTCCGATAGCGCGTGGCGAACGGATGCCAGCAAGTCCTGTTCGAGTTCCAGCCCCTGGCCGTCGATCCGCTCCTGGACGCGCTTGAGCAGTTCGGCGGTCACCGCCTCGGCCCGGCCGTCCGGTACGGCGGCCGGCACCGAGTCGGAGAGGGCGGTCAGGGCGAGGCGGGCGTCGGCGTGGATGCCGAAGGCCGGGTGGTTGGCCTCCAGCTTGCCCGCGTCGGCCTCGATCTGGATGATCCGGCCGCGCGGCGCCATGGTGTGGTAGTTGCTGGACAGTTCGCCCAGGCCGGAGCCGACGACGAGCAGGACGTCGGCGTCCTCCAGCAGATCGGTGGTGTGGCGGTCCTCCAGCCAGGACCGCAGCGACAGCGGGTGCTCCCAGGGGAAGGCCCCCTTGGCGCCGAAGGTGCAGGCCACCGGGGCCCGCAACAGCTCGGCCAGCCGCAGCAGTTCGTCACCGGCTCCGGCCCGGACCACACCGCCTCCGGCCAGGATCACCGGGCGTTCGGCCTCGGCCAGCAGCACCGCGGCCTCGGCGATCAGCTCCGGGCGGGGGACCGGTGGCCGGGGTTCGGCGCGCAGCCCGGTGACCGGCGGTACGGTCACCGGCGCGAGCAGGACGTCCTGCGGGATCTCCACCCACACCGGCCCGTACGGCGCGCTCAGCGCCGACTCCCAGGCGGCGGCCAGCGCGGAGGGGATCTGCGCTGGGGTCCGGGCGGTGTGCACGGACTTCACCACGTCGCGGAAGCTGGCCTGCTGGTCGACGAGTTCGTGCAGATAGCCGCGCCGTCGCCCACCCAGTCCGGCCGAGGGGATCTGGCTGGAGACGGCGAGCACCGGCACCGAGGCGGCGGCGGCCTCCTGGAGCGCGGCCAGCGAGGTGAGCGCGCCGGGCCCGGTGGACAGGAACAGCGGGGCCACCGTCCCGGCGGTGCGGGCGTAGCCGTCGGCGGCGAAGCCGGCGTTGTTCTCCACCCGCAACCCCACGTACCGCAGGTCGGAGCGGCGCAGCGCGTCGAACAGGCCGAGGGCGTGCTGGCCGGGCAGGCCGAAGACGCAGCGGGCGCCGAGCGTGGCGAGTGACTCGACCACCAGGTCGCCGCCGTTGCGGAGGTGCGTCATGCGCGCACCTCGCCGGTGGCGTCGTGGGACTCCGTGCGGGCGTCGGTACGGGTGTCGGTGCGGGCGTCGGTGCGGCCGTCCGGGTGTGCGTCGGTGCGGTCGCCCGCACCGGCTCGCGGACCCGGCTCCGTCCGTTCGCTCGCGATCTGGCGGGCCATCAGCGTCGTCAGCTCGTAGGCGGTGTGCGAGGCGGCCACCGCGGTGATCTCTGCGTGGTCGTACGCGGGCGCGACCTCGACCACGTCGGCGGAGACCAGGTGGCAGCCGCTCAGGCCGCGCAGGATCTCCAGCAGTTCGCGCGAGGTGAGTCCGCCGGCCTCGGGGGTGCCGGTGCCGGGGGCGTGTGCCGGGTCGAGCACGTCGATGTCGATGGAGATGTACAGGGGGCGGTCGCCGACCCGCTCGCGCAGCTGCTGGGCGACCTCGTCCACGCCGCGCCGCAGGACGTCGGCGGAGGTGACGATGCCGAAGCCGAGCTTCTCGTCGTCGGTGAGGTCCTGCTTGCCGTAGAGCGGCCCGCGGGTGCCGACGTGGGAGAGGGCGGAGGTGTCCAGGATTCCCTCCTCGACGGCCCGGCGGAACGGTGTGCCGTGGGTGTACTCGGCGCCGAAGTAGGTGTCCCAGGTGTCCAGGTGGGCGTCGAAGTGCAGCAGCGCGACCGGCCCGTGCCGGCGGGCCACGGCGCGCAGCAGCGGGAGTGCGATGGTGTGGTCGCCGCCGAGGGTCATCAGCCGGGCGCCGGTGTCCAGCAGTTCGCCGGCGGCCGCCTCGACGGTGTCGACCGCCTCGTGGATGTCGAACGGGTTGGCGGCGATGTCCCCGGCGTCGGCGACCTGGGCGAGCGCGAACGGCGAGGCGCCCTGGGCCGGGTTGTAGGGGCGCAGCAGCCGGCTGGCCTCGCGGATCGCGTTGCCGCCGAAGCGGGCGCCGGGCCGGTAGGAGACGCCGGTGTCGAAGGGCACGCCGACGACCGCGACGTCCGCGCGCGGGACCTGGTCGATCCGGGGCAGGCGGGCGAAGGTGGCGGGCCCGGCGTAGCGCGGTACCCGGGAGGAGTCGGTGGGGCCGAGGGGGCTGTGGGGGGCGTGGGGGCCGGGGGCGGTGCTCATGGCTGCTCCTGGAGTCGGTCGGGCGGGGCGTCGTCGGGGCGTTGTCGGGGAGCCGGTGTCGGGCGTCGGGGTGTCGGCGGGCGGGCGTTGCGCCGGGTCGACGGGGTCAGTTCGCGTGGTCGGGGGCGATCCGGTCGGCGAGGCGCAGGAGGGCCGCCCAGGCCAGCTCGGCGGCCCGGTCGTCCTGGAGGTCGGAGCCGTGCTCCTGGCCGGTCAGCTGGCGGGCGGTGAGCTCGGCGGTCTCGCGGGACGGCAGGACGAGCGGGCCGCCGCCGGCCTGGGCGGCGATCTGGATCTCGCAGGCCTTGTCCAGGTAGTACATCCGCAGGAAGGCCTCGCCCGGTGTGCGGCCGACGGTCAGCAGGCCGTGGTTGCGCAGGATCAGCGCCGGGTGCCCGCCGAGGTCGGCGACCAGTCGATCCTGCTCGGCCAGGTTGAGCGCGACGCCCTCGTAGTCGTGGTAGCCGACCCGGTCGTGGAACTCCATCGAGATCTGGTTGAGGGGCAGCAGCCCGTCCCGCTGGGCGGCGACCGCGCAGCCCGCCCGGGTGTGCGTGTGCAGCACGCAGTGGGCGTCCTGGCGGGCCGCGTGGACGGCGCTGTGGATCACGAAGCCCGCCGGGTTGGCCGGATGGGGGGTCGGCTCCACCGGGTTCCCGGCCAGGTCGATCTTGACCAGGTCGGAGGCGGTGATCTCCTCGAACAGCAGGCCGTACGGGTTGATCAGGAAGTGCTGCTCGGGGCCGGGGACGCGGACCGAGATGTGGGTGAAGATCAGGTCGGTCATCCGGAAGTGGGCGACCAGCCGGTACACGGCGGCGAGTTCGCGGCGCAGCCGGGCCTCGTCCGGTGCGGGCGGGGTGGTCGGTACGGACGCAGTGGGCGGTCCGGACGTGACGGTCGGTGCGGCGGGCAGGCCCATGAGGCTTCCTCTCAGAGTGCGGCGGCCGGGGCGGTGGCGGCGGGAGCGGCCGGGGTCTCGGCCTGCCCGGCGAGCCGGCCGCGCCAGTGCTCCAGCACGGTGGCATCGGTCGGGCGGGTGGCCAGGCTGACGGTCAGGTAGGCGACCAGGCTCACGGCGAGGCCGAAGTAGATCGGCTCGTTGGCGAGGACACCCTTGGCGGCCATCAGCGCGATCACGGTGCCGCCGCCCGCGACCATCGCGGCGAGCGCGCCCGGCAGGTTGCCGCGCCGCCAGACCAGCCCGCCCAGGATCGGCACCAGCAGACCGCCGACCAACAGGTTGTACGCGACGGTGAGCGCCGAGATCACGTCGTCCAAGACGCAGGCGACGCTGATCGACAGCACGCCGAGGGCCACGATCGCCAGCCGGTTGGACCGCACCTCGTCATGGTCCGTGGCCGCGGTGCCGGGCCCTCCCCGGCCGACGAGCGTGCGTACCCGGGCCCAGATGTCGTTGTTGGCCACGGTGGCGGAGGCGATCAGCGCGCCGCTCGCGGTCGACATCATCGCGGACAGCGCCGCCGCCAGGACCAGGCCGCGCACCCCGGCCGGCAGTGTGCTCTTCACGATGGTCGCGAACGCGCTGTCAGGGCTGGCCAGTTGGGGGTAGAGCGCCTTGGTGGCCATCCCGATCACCGCGCCGGCGACGGCGTACGCCAGGCAGTAGGCGCCGGCCACCGTGCCGCCGTACGTGGCCACCCGGTCGGTGCGGGCGGTGAACACCCGCTGCCAGATGTCCTGGCCGATCAGCATGCCGAAGGTGTAGATCAGCACGTAGGTGAAGATGGTGTCGCCGCCGATTGAGCCGAACGAGAAGTAGCCGGACGGCAGTTCGGCCTTCAACCGGGCGAGGCCGCCGGCCTTCACGACGGCGACCGGCAGCAGCAGGAACAGGACCCCGATGCTCTTCACCACGAACTGCACCATGTCGGTGAGGGTGATCGACCACATGCCTCCGAGCGCGGAGTAGCCGACCACGATGGTGCCGCCGATCACCACGGCCGCCCAGCGGGGCACGTCGAACAGCACGTCGAAGACGCTGGCGTAGGCGATCGTCGAAGTCACCGCCAGCATCAGGGTGTAGACCCACATGACCACGCCGGAGATCACGCTCGCCGCCCCGCCGTAGCGCAGCGACAGCATCTCGGCCACGGTGTACACCCGCAGCCGGGCGATCCGGGCGGAGAAGAGGATGCTCAGCGCCAGCAGGCCGAGCCCGATGGCGAACACCATCCAGGCGCCCGACAGGCCGTAGGAGTAGCCGAGCCGCACGCCGCCGATGGTGGACGCGCCGCCGAGCACGACGGCGGCCATCGTCCCCGTGTACAGCACCGGGCCCAGACGGCGGCCCGCGACGAGGAAGTCCGCCTTCGAGGAGGCGCGCCGCTTGCCCCACCAGCCGACGCCGACGATGCCCAACAGGTAGCCGATCATCACGACGTAATCGAGGGTCATGGGGGGTCCTCCGATCCGGCCGGACGCGCTGGGGGAGCGGGCCGGGCCAGGGCTGTGGGTGGGGGAGCAGGCTGGGCGACGGGCGGGGCAGCGGGCGGGACTGGCGGGGCGCACAGGAAAGGCGGGGAACTGGGGGCGAGCCGGGGGTGCCCGAGGGAAAACGCCGTGCGCTGAACCTAAACCGCCCCACCTGGCCTGCAGAAGTATCGGATTCATCCAATATCGTGGGGTCAGATGTGCAAAACCTCCGACGAAAGGCCGCCGGCGTGCCCGACCCAGCCCCCACTCCCGCCTCCGGCAGCCCCGCCGTCCCGCTGACCGTCCTGCTCGCCGACCCCGTGCTCGGACTGCGCCGGATCGCCGGACCGGCCGACGACCGGCTGATCGGCACCGTCGGCACCACCGAGGTCGAGAACCCCGGCCCCTACCTGCTCGGCGGCGAACTGCTGCTCACCGCCGGAGTCCGCCTCCCGCAGGACGCCGAGGGCATCGACGCCTACGTGCGCTGCGTCGTCGAAGCGGGCGCCGCCGCACTCGGCTTCGGCGTCGCACCGGTCTACGACGAGGTGCCGGCCGACCTGGTCGCCGCCTGCGACCGGCACGGCCTGCCCCTGCTGCGGGTGCCCGACGGCACCCCGTTCGTCGCCGTCGGCCGGGCCGCCTACTCGGCGATGGCCGAGGCCGCCCACCGCGGCCTGCGGCAGATCTCCGAAGCCCAGTCCGCACTCGCCTCCGCGGCCGCCCGCCCCGACGCGCTGCGCGCGGTCGTCCAGCAACTCGCCGTGCACCTGGGCGGTTGGACGGCACTGCTGGACGGGCGCGGCGTCGAACTGTTCAGCGCCGGAGCGCGCCCGCCCGTGCCGGTCCTGGCCGAACTGCGCGCCCTCGCGGAACGGACCACCGCGCGCGCCGCAGGCCGCGCCCAGCCTCCGACCGCCGCCGCCCAGCACCACGCCGGGCGGCACCTGACCGTGCGGACCCTGCCCGGCTCGGACGGTTCCGGCGGCCCGCTCACGCTCGTCACCGCCGCCGAGGAACCGCCGACCGCCGTCCACCGGTCCGTGGCCGGGGTGGCCGTGGTGCTGCTCTCGCTGCTCACCAGCCCGCGGCACGCGCTCGGCACGGACGCCCGCAGCGCGGGAGCCCTGGTGCGGCTCCTGCTCGGCGCCGCACCGGAGGAGGCGGCCGCCGCCCTGCTGCCGCCCGACGGCGCCTGGGTGGTCGTGCACGGCCGGCTGACCGGCCGGGCGGGCGGCGGCGGGGAGGCCGTCCAACTCGCCGCCCTCGGCACCGCCCTCGGCACACCGCACCTGCACCTGGACGGGACCTGGCTGCGGGCGCTGCTGCCCGGCTCGGCGGCTCCGGACCGGGTCGTGGACACCGAATCCGCCGCCCGGCTCGGCTGGACGCTCGGCGTCAGCGCACCCGCCCCCACGGCGGAGCTGAGGATTGCCGACGCCCAGGCCGACCGGGCCCTGCGTCACGCGCTGGCCACCGGTGCCGCCGCCGTCCACCACCGCGAGGCCGTCGGGCCGAGCGTCCACACCCTGGTCGCCCCCGAGGACGCCGCCGCCCTCGCCCGCAGCACCTTCGCCCCGCTGACCGCCGCGGGCACCCCCGGGCCGGCCGTGCTCCGGGAGACCCTGCGCACCTGGCTCGCCCTGCACGGCAGCTGGGACCGCACCGCGGCGGCGCTCCAGCTCCACCGAAACACCGTGCGCCAACGCATCGCCCGGGTCGGCGAGTTGCTCGCCGTCGACCTCGGCGACGCGGAGGTCCGGATGGAGCTCTGGTTCGCCCTGCGCTGGCTCCCGCCCGGCGCGAACTGACCACGGGCCGCCGGCGCCGTCCGGCGGCGAGACGTGCGTGCGGGCCCGGTCAACGGCGGGCCAACACGGCGACCTCCCAGCCGAAGCCCACCACCAGCCGGCCATCCGGCGCCACGGCCACCGTGCGGACCGGCAGCGGGAACACCAGTTCCGGCCCGACCTGCTGGCCCGTGGTCAGATCCCCGCCTGCACATGGGCAGCACACCGCCAGGACGCGAGCGCCGGCACACGAACACGAAGCGTCACGTTGGCGCAGGCCCCCTGCCGGGCGTCAGCCGAGGGTGGTGTCGAGGAAGGCGTGCCAGGCGGCGTGGACGCGGGCGGCGTGCTTCCCGCCACCCTCGTTGCCGTCCCCGTCCCCGTCCCCGTCCCCGTCCCTGCTCCCGCTCCCGCTCCCGCCGCCCCCGCCGCCGTCGGCGAGGAGGTCCAGCAGCAGGCCGCGGAGGACGGCCAGCACCACGGTGGGATTCGCGCCGGTGCCGTCCAGGACGCGTTCCAGGGGCGGCAACCACTCGTCCAGCGAGGCGGTGCCGAAGTCCAGCCAGGGCCCGGAGCCGCCGACGGCACGGACGTACCCCTCGAAGAACAGGCGTAGCGCGCCCCGGTGATCGGGCTTCGTCAGCCACTCCCAGAGCAGTTCGAGGGTCTCGCGGGCGTCGCCGCCCTCGGCCTCGCAGCGCTCCAGCAGCGCGAGTTGCTCGGCCCGGCCGACCGCCAGGACCTCCCGGACCAACTGCTCCTTCGACCCGAACAGGTACAGCAGCACCCGCGGGCTGGAGCCGATCTCGGCCGCCAGCGGGCGCAGCGAGAGGTCGGACACGTTGTGCTCGGCGACGTAGCGGACGGTCGCGGCGAGGATCTCCTCGCGGCGCCGCGACGGACGGGAGGGCGCATCGGCGGGGGTGGGGGTGGACACGTGGTCTATCGTTCCACTGAAACGACTGTTTCAGTGGAAGTGTCCTCCTGGAAGGGATGCCGCCATGGCCGCCACCGCACCCGGATCCGCGACCGTCCGCGAGGCCGTCCGCCCCGGGGACCTCGGCACCGTCGCCGCCCTGCACGGTGTCCTCTACGCCCGCGAGTACGGCACGGACGAGACCATGGAGGCCTATGTCGCCGCCGGGATGGCCGAGTTGGTCCTCGCCCGGGCCCGCGAGGGCGGTGCGGCGCCCGGTCGTCTGTGGGTCGCCGAGCTCGACGGCCGCGTGGTCGGCGCCGCCGGCCTCGTCCGGGCGGACGAACGCCCGGGCTGGGGCCAGCTGCGGTGGGTGCTCCTCGACCCGGTCGCCCGGGGCCGGGGCCTGGGCGGCCGGCTGCTGGACACCGCCTTGGACGAGGCCCGCGCCCGTTCGTACGAGGGCGTGCTGCTGTGGACCATCGCGGGCCTCGATGCAGCCCACCACCTGTACGCGAAGGCCGGTTTCGAGCTCACCGTCTCCCGTTCCGCCCGCAAGTTCGGCCTGGACACGGTCGAGCAGCGGATGGACCTGCGGCTCTGAGCGGGCGTCTGCCGTAGGCGACTTCCGCCCTTCCGCCCACAGAACAACGCGCCGATCGCCTCGAAACGCCGAAGTCAGGAATCCCGAGTCCGTCTCGGGGTGGTGTGCGTGCCGGGTGCGGTCACGGCAGCGTCCGGCCGCCCCCGGCCTGTCAGTGCTGTTGGGCGGCGATGACCACGAAGCTCACCACCGCGATGACGATTCCGGCGAGGACCCCGACGACGGTGGGGGAGATGCGGTCGCGCAGGCTCCGTGCGGGCCGGATCCGCGTGTCCTGGTGGGTGCTGAGCTCCCACCAGTTGAGGACCCGCTGGACGTCCACGTCGAAGTCGGGCCTCGGGTAGGTGGAGCTGTCCTGGAGGCCGGGCAGCGAGCGCCGCCGGCCGCCCGCGAGGAATATCCGGGTCGCGCGCGAGTTCCCGTATTGGCGGTTCTTGGTCTCGCGGATGTCGACCCACCTGATGTCCTGCCAGGCGTGGGTGCGGCCGCGCCCGAGGCCCCAGCAGATGGTGACCCCGTCGGCCCCCACCCGGCTCCAACTCCGTTGGACCATCAGCGCCAAGGGGGCGACGATCACGATGGTTGCGCCCACCATCCAGCAGGTGGCCACGACGCCGAGGCGGTAGGCGCCGAACGCCACCTGAATGACCAGTAGGGCACCGAGTAGCGCGAGACGCGTGTACTTCGCGTGTCCGTACAGGTCCTTCCCGCGAAAGATCAATTCGTTCACGGCTCGCACACTACGTCCCGACGCCCCCCACGTGAAGTGGCTTTCGGGGACGGCTGCGCGAAACGGGCGTCCCGGCGGTCGACGGCAGGGGCCGGGGGCGTCAACAGGACCGGCGGACAGGGGCGGTGAGGGCGAGTGCTGGCGTCGGGCCATGATCGTGCGGGGGGATGACGGATCGGCACGGCAGGTTCTTCGCTGGCACCGGCAGAGCGTGTTGCTGGGTGCCGGCTATCTGATCGCGGCGGGGATCGAGCTCATCGGTGTGGCCCTCTCCGGGAAGCCGTATCTGGTGGTCAGCGTGATCGTCGCGGTCATGCTGCCGATCCTGTGCGGCGGCTATCTGACGGTGCGTAACAGCGGCGCGGCCACTCGGATGGCCGAGGCGTCGGGTCGGCCCGTGGCGCCGGGTGCCGCGTGGGGCGCGATGACCTTCGTGCTCGTGATGCTGGCGCTGTGCGGCTCTGCGACGGTGGTCCGCCAGGTGCGCGACAACGTGGCGATGGACACCCGGACGACGGCCACCGTCACCAGCTGCAACGAACTGAGCAGGAACCCGCACTGCGGGGGCCACTGGACGGTCGACGGCCGCACCTACTCGGGGAACCGGCTGGCAGGAACGGTGGCGCTCGGCACGGTGGTCGAGGTCCGGTACGCGCCCGGGGACCCGACCCGGGCGGTGCCCGCCGACGAGTCGGTCACCCCGGTGTCCATCGCGGGCGGCATCGTGATCGTCTGCTGCCTGATCGGCCTGGTGCCGACGGGGCTGGGCGAATGGCGGGCCGGACGCGCGATGCTGACCGAGGCCCGTCAGCCGGCCCTGTGAAGCGACCGCACCACGACCTGCCGGCGGGCGAGCCGCCGGCGGGGCCGGGCCGTCGAAGCGGCCCTCACCTGCGGGGATGAGGCGCGCACGCTCACGGCAGAACGCCGGTGTTCGGCGAGGCGCCGGCCCTCGTCGGACAAGCGGCGCACCGCTGAGGGCGAAGCGGCACCTGTACGCGGGACCCGGGAGCGCGGCAGGAGGCGTGGGGGCGTAGCGGACGCGCCCGAGCGGAAGTAGTCAGCACGAAGCCCCGGCACCGTCTTGGCGAGGTTCCGGGGCTTCGTCGTGCTCAGCGCGTGGCAGCAGCGGGCTCCGGGAGCCGTCGCGACGTGTTCATCTCCTCGACGGTGGCGACCAGCGGGGCCAGCTCGGGGTTCTTGGCGGCCTCGTCCAGCGCCTCCCGGAGGGCGGACTCGTTGGTCGGCCTGGCCGCTTCCAGGAGCTCCAGGCCGGGCCCGGTCACGTCGGTGTAGATGCCGCGGCGGTCGGTCGCGCAGAGGTAGCGCGAGAGCAGGCCGCGGTCCTCCAGCCGGGTGACGAGGCGGGTGGTGGCGCTCTGGCTGAGCACCACCGCGTCGGCGACCTGCTTCATCTGCAGGTGCCCGCCCTCGCCGTCGTGCTGGCGGCTGAGCACGTCGAGCAGCGAGTACTCGCGCACGCTCAGGTCGTGCTGGGCCTGGAGGGTGCGCTCGATGTGCGCCTCGATCCGGCCGGCCAGGAGATAGAGGGCGGCCCAGCCGTTGGCGAGGGCGGTCAGCGCGGGGTCCGTGGCGGTCATCGGCGTGGCTCCTTCCGGGTGCGACGCCCTCAAGGATAAGCCCTTGCATAAAATATCGGCCAGCGCACATATCCCGCCCATGCAAGCATTGCTCTCCGCGGCGCCGGGATGCCCGACCAGCCCGGGTGGGGCCGGGATCGGCGCGATCCCGGCCCCGTCCGCGCCGCATGTTTGCCGCTATCGCCCACCGCCAGCGACAGGTGAATGCCCGCACTTGCACTTAGCCCGCGCGTGCAACTATTGTTTGAGCACGTAAGGCGCAACAGCAATCGTATGGAAGGCAGCACACCATGCCTCTCGCGCTCCTGGCCCTGGCCATCGGGGCTTTCGGGATCGGTACGACCGAGTTCGTGGTCATGGGCCTGCTGCCCGAGATCGCCGGCGACTACGGAGTGTCCATCCCCTCCGCCGGGCTCCTGGTCACCGGTTACGCGATCGGCGTCGTCATCGGCGCCCCGCTGATGACGGTGCTCGGCACCCGGATCGGCCGCAAGACGATGCTCATGATCTTCATGGGCCTGTTCGTGGCGGGGAACCTGCTCTCCGCCGTGGCGCCGACCATGGGAGTGATGCTCGCCGGTCGCATCGTGACCTCCCTCGCCCACGGCGCGTTCTTCGGCATCGGCTCGGTGGTCGCCGCCGACCTCGTGGCCCCCGACAGGAAGGCCGGCGCCATCGCCACGATGTTCACCGGCCTCACCGTCGCCAACATCGTCGGCGTGCCGCTGGGTACCTTCATCGGCCAGGCCGTCGGCTGGCGCGTCACCTTCGCCGGCGTCGCCGCGCTCGGCGTGGTCGGCCTGCTCGGCATCGCCAAGCTCGTTCCCGCCCTGCCCCGCCCCGAGGGCGCCCACCTGCGCCGCGAGCTCACGGCGTTCCGCAACCCGCAGGTCCTGCTCGCCATGGCGATGACCGTCCTCGGCTTCGGCGGTGTCTTCGCGGCGATCACCTACATCGCGCCGATGATGACCCACGTCGCCGGCTACTCGGACGGCGCCGTCACCTGGCTGCTGGTCCTGTTCGGTGTCGGGATGTTCCTCGGCAACCTGCTCGGCGGCAGGTTCGCCGACCGCAAGCTGATGCCGATGCTCTACGCCTCCCTCGGCGGACTCGCCGTCGTGCTGGCCCTGTTCACCCTCACCGCGCACAACAAGATCCTCGCCGCGGTCTCCATCCTGCTCGTCGGGGCGCTCGGCTTCGCCACCGTCCCGCCACTGCAGAAGCGGGTCCTCGACCAGGCGCACGGCGCGCCCACCCTGGCCTCCGCCGTCAACATCGGCGCCTTCAACCTCGGCAACGCCCTCGCCGCCTGGCTCGGCGGCCAGGTGATCGCGGTCGGCCTCGGCTACACCGCCCCGAACTGGGTCGGCGCGCTGCTCGCCGGAGCCGCGCTCCTGCTGGCCGTCTGGTCCGCCGTCCTGGAGCGCCGCACCCCCGTACGGGAGGGCGTCGTCACCGCCGCTCCCGTCCCCGTCCACCACTGACAGTTCCCCTCCCCAGTTCCCCTCTCCCCGTTCCTTCCAGGAGTAGCGCCACCATGAGCACCACCCTCACCCCGCTGACCACCGCCGACGCCGAGACCCTCGTCGCCGCCGCCCGCCGCGCCGCCCAGGCGGCCGGGGTCGCGGTCAGCGTCACCGTCCTGGACGCGGGCGGTCACCTGCTCGCCTTCCTCCGCGACGACAGCGCCGTGCTGATCTCCGGGGAGACCAGCACCCGCAAGGCGTACACCGCCCTCCAGCTGGGCGCCCCCACCGCCGACCTGGTCGACCTCGTCAAGCCGGACGGACCGTTCCACACCCTGGCCACCGCGCTCGACCGGCCGCTCCTCTTCATCGCCGGTGGCGTCCCGATCCACCGCGACGGCAAGCTCGTCGGCGCCATCGGCCTCGGCGGCGGCGCCCCGGAGCAGGACCACTCCTTCGCCACCGCCGCGCTGGCGGAACTCGCCCGGTGACCCGCACACCGCAGGAGGTCCTCGCCGACCACGGGCGACGCCTGGGCGCCGGGGGCCTCGACCACATCGCCGGGAACCACACCGAGGACTCATCAGCGCCCAGACCGTCCGCCACACCCTCACCGACCTCCCCCGCTGAATGGAAGCACGCACCATGAACAACCCCACCGTCCCCACCGTGAAGCTCAACAACGGCGTCGAGATCCCCCAGCTCGGCTTCGGCGTCTTCCAGGTCCCCGACGCCGAGACCACCGCCGCCGTCGCCTCCGCCCTGGAGGCCGGCTACCGCAGCATCGACACCGCCGCGATCTACGGCAACGAGACCGGCGTCGGCCGCGCCCTGGCCGCCTCCGGCCTGCCGCGCGAGGACCTGTTCGTCACCACCAAGCTGTGGAACGCCGACCAGGGCTACGACGCCACCCTGCGCGCCTTCGACGCCGGCCTCGCCAAGCTCGGCCTCGAGTACCTCGACCTGTACCTGATCCACTGGCCCACCCCGGCCCGCGACCTCTACCTGGACTCCTGGCGCGCCGTCGAGCGCCTCGCCTCCGAGGGCCGCATCCGCGCCGCGGGCGTCTCCAACTTCCAGCCCGCCCACCTCCAGCGCCTGCTGGACGAAAGCCGGTTGGTGCCCGCCGTGAACCAGGTCGAGCTGCACCCCGGCCTCCAGCAGGCCGAGCTGCGCGCCTTCCACACCGAGCACGGCATCGCCACCGAGGCGTGGAGCCCGCTCGCCCAGGGCGCCGTCCTGGACGACCCGGCGATCACCGCGATCGCCGCCCGCGCCGGCAAGTCCGCCGCCCAGGTGGTCCTGCGCTGGCACCTCCAGCTCGGCAACATCGTCATCCCGAAGTCCGTCACCCCGGCGCGCATCCGCCAGAACCTGGACGTCTTCGACTTCCAGCTGACCGACGAGGACATGGCCGCCATCGCCGCCACCGACCGCGACCTGCGGACCGGTCCGCACCCGGACCAGTTCAACTGACCGACCCCGCACCCCCGGAAGCCCGCTGCGGGCCGGCCC